>DATFQK010000063.1:0-2378 GCA_035264345.1 Gemmatimonadales bacterium
GACGGCTTTGCCGAGGTACTGCAGCGAGGCCAAAAAGAAGGCTCGGTGCGAAGAGATCTGGATCCTCGGCAGGCAGCGACTTTCCTGGTGGCAGCGATCGAGGGCTCGTATGGCTTGGCCAAGAGTGCCCAGAGCCCGGCCATGCTGCGCGCTAATCTCGAGTTTCTGGTCGAGCTTCTGAAGTGCCTGCGTCCCGCTCGTAAGACGCGACGGGTGGGACGGGCCCCCAAGCGAGATCGCTAAGCCCAGCAGTGGGTATTGACGTAGCGTACGTTATTTCTTACGATATATCGTAAGACTGATCGCGAGCAGTATCTTAGCTTCACGGGAGGTGCTAGCATGTGTAACCCACGCGATGACTGGGGTTTCGGCCCCGGATTCCCGTTCGGGGGACGTTGGTGGACCGGCGCATGGCAAACCCGGGGTAGGGGTCCCCGACGGCGGAGCCAGATGTTCGAGTCGGGGGAGGTCAAGTTTGTGATCCTTCGGCTGCTGAAGGAAAAGCCCCGACACGGCTACGAAGTCATCAAGGGACTGGAAGAGAAATTGGGCGGCTATTACACCCCTTCCGCCGGTACGGTGTATCCGACGCTTCAGCTTCTGGAAGACGAGGGCTACGTCCGCGCAGTGGACACGGAGGGGAAGAAGGTCTATCACGTCACTCCGGAAGGCGAGCGATACCTGGAGCAGCATCGGGACCTGCTGGAAGAGATCCTGGATCGGGTGCGGGAGACGGTGCGCGACTTCACCGGGGGCGGCATCGGCGAGCTGCAAGGCGCGTTCGTGCACCTCGCCGGCATCACCTTCAAGCGGGCATGGCGCCGAGGACCCGAGGATCCCGCCTTGAAACGCGTCGCCGAGATACTGCGTAAAGCCGCGGACGAGATCGAGCAGGCCTGGGGCGGTGGGGCAGCGGGACAGCAGAGCGGTGGGGCGGAACAGGCAAGCTGACACTTCTCAGATAAACTGGTGAGTCAGTGATGACTCGAGGGAGACAAGATGGGTTTCTTCGGAATGCTGTTTTGGATCCTGGTGCTCTGGTTCGTGTTCCGGGCCTGGAGGCGGTCGGAGCGCTACGTGGCAGTGGGCCCAAGAGGTAACTGGACCGGGTGGTATCCGGGGGATCGTTACGCGATGAGGAGTCTGCCCAGTTCTCGGATGCGTCCCGAGGATCGGCAGGACGACATCGATGCGCTGGAGAGTCGGATCAGCGAGCTAGAGGAGCGCCTCGACTTCACCGAACGGCTCCTGGCCAACAGACGAGACGGCGCCGCCTAGGAGAACGATCATCACCCTGAGCCGCGAGGTATCTTGCCGCAAATGGTGGGATCCCTCGCCAGGCTCGAGATGACGCCCCGCTTCCCCGCTTCCCCGCTTCCCCGCTGTCCTCACGCTCTCATCGCCGCCGCCAGCACACCAGGAACCTTCTTCCAGCTCGCACGCTCTTCCAGTTGGGTCATCCGCGGCATCAGCCGGTGAGCACTCCGGTGGCTCGGGAAGTAGGCGGGCTTGGGCAGCGCGGTGACGGGATGACGCAGCACCGCTTTTTCGATGCCCTCGAGCATCGGCGTGTTATGAACCCAGCCGATCCCACTCTGGATGTCGTTCAGGCTGGAGCTGGGGTGGGCTCCCCAGGGTGGGGTCACGAAGGCGAAGAGATATCCGGACCAGGCGTTCACGCATACCGCGCCGTAACGGAGATTCGCGATGGCTCGCTCGACCGAGCCGGCCAGCACCGGGTCCTTCATCGTCCGGGGGTGTACCACCAGGCCGGCTGAGAGGGTTCCCCACAGGCGCTCGTTGGCGAAGGTCACCGCCTTGTCGAGATACTCGACCGGATCCGCACTTCCAATCTCGGTCTCGAACAGAATCGGGCAGAAGGACTCGGAGGAGAATGCACTCTCTTCTCGACTGGTAGGGTCGAGATCGCGTACCAGAGTCCAGGGCAGCATCTGATCGTTTGCCCGGCCAAAGTGGGTGGCGGACTGCCGGCCGCTGGAATAGCGGCGCCAGCGATCGTGCGCCCCGGGGTAATAGGCTTTCCGGGGCGCTGCCTTGAACAGGATCCGCTCGAGTGCCTTCAGGAAGGCGTCGCGTTGAGCCCAGCCCTTGGGCAGGATGAGGACCTTGTTGCCGTTGCAGTCAAAGCCCGCAATGAAGGTCACGCCGGCGGCGACGTCCTCCGCCTGATACTGCAGCTGTTTGTCGGTATAGGGCCCCGGCACGATGAGCACCGGCGAGACATTGCCCAGCTCCGCGGTTACCGTCTTGCGAAGATATGGTTGCCCCTGCGCCTTCCGGGCGTCGCGCTCCGGTCCCGGAGGTCCCCAGACGATCTGGTCGAATGTCGTATCGGAACCGGTCAGGTGCACCTCATC
>DATFQK010000064.1:0-2828 GCA_035264345.1 Gemmatimonadales bacterium
TTCTCACCACCGGCATCTTCCCTACGGGAGCACGCGCGCCGCGGGAGATCCGGCCTCGAGAGGTCCAGCCTGACGCCAGAATCGCGCTCCACACCCTGAGCACGGAGGCGGATGCGATGGTGCAGGAGCTGGCGGACCGAATGCGCACTGGCCGAGTGCGGCTCACCCATGCCTACTTTGGTCGCATGTCGGCCCGTCAGAGCCTCACCATGGCCACGGTGCATACCCGGCACCACGCTCGCCAACTGGCCACATTCACCGTGGCCTAGCGTCCCTTCAGCCCCCTTTCCCATGGACTGGATCAGTGATCCCCAAGCCTGGATCGGCTTTGCCACCCTCACGGTGCTCGAGATCGTGCTGGGTATCGACAACATCGTGTTCATCTCGATTTTGGCCGACCGGCTTCCTGCAGCGCAACAGTCTCGGGCTCGGCTGATCGGGCTGGGCCTCGCCATGGTCACTCGAATCCTTCTGCTGCTCTCGCTCAGCTGGATTATCGGGCTCACCGCGCCGCTGTTCAGCATTCTGGGAAAACAGATCTCCGGCCGAGACCTGGTGCTGCTCCTCGGAGGTCTCTTTCTGCTGGGCAAGAGTACGCACGAGATCCACGGGAATCTCGAAGGCGAAAGCGATGAGGCCTCGGCCAGGGCAGCTCCCTCCTTTGCCGGCGTGCTGATCCAGATCATGCTGTTGGACATCGTGTTTTCGCTGGACTCGGTCATCACCGCGGTGGGAATGGTAGACGAGATCGGGGTCATGATCGCAGCGGTCGTGGTGGCAATCGGGTTCATGATGGCCTTCTCCGGCGCCATCAGCGGATTCGTCAGCCGTCATCCCACGATCAAGATGCTTGCCCTGAGCTTCCTGATTCTGATCGGGGTCGCTCTGATCGCTGAGGGACTCGATCAGCACATCCCGAAGGGCTACATCTACTTTGCGATGGCATTCTCGGTGGGGGTCGAGCTACTCAACCTCCGGGTTCGCCGGCGCCAGGCCGAAGTGGTTCGGCTCAGACGGCCCTACGCCGACCAGTCGGTATAGAGGGGTGGCAGAGTTGCTGGTCCGTGATAGGGCTATGACTCTGCCCTCCCTGACTGGAGCGCTCGGTGGGTTCTGAGGGAGTCGAGCGGCCCCGGTCCATTACCCTCCGTTTCCTGGCCGAACCGGGAGACGTGAACTTCGGCGGGAAGGTACATGGCGGCGCGGTGATGAAGTGGATCGATCAGGTGGGCTACACCTGCGCGGCCGGGTGGACTGGCTCCTACTGCGTCACGGTTTACATGGGCGGACTCCACTTCCTGGCTCCGATTCACGTGGGTGAGGTGGTCGAGCTTCAGGCGCTCGTGATCCGAACCGGCCGGAGCAGCATGGACATTGCGGTCGACGTCTATGCCCGCGACCCAAAGAGCGTCTCGCGCCGCCGCACCGGCCATTGCGTGATTGTGTTTGTTGCCCTGGGCTCCGACGGCAAACCGTCGCCCGTGCCCCAGTGGGAGCCCAGGGATGACGTCGATCGGGCGCTGGAAGCCTATGCCACCCGGCTGGCGGACCTTCGGAAGCAGATGGACACGGAGATGGAACGGCGGCTCGGCAGGCAGGACGACGCAGTGGAATAGATCAGGCTCGTCTGAGGGTAAATATCGGTAACTCCGCGGCGCAGCGGAATCGGGCCGGAATGCCGGTGGTGCCCACGCCGCGTGAGACGTACAGCGGAACTGCGGTGTCGCGGTACCATCCCTCGAGGAAACGCCCCGCGCCCACCGGCTTGGCCGGAGGCAGCAGGGGAATTCGGATCTGTCCCCCGTGGGTGTGACCAGCCAGCAGCACGGCCGCCTTACCGGACAGGGTAGCGGTCAACTGATCGGCGAAGGTGGGCTCATGGACAACCCAGACTTCCACCGCGTCTCCCGTGAGTCCTGTCCTGGCTGCGGCCAGGTCAGGTTGGCCGCTCAGGATGTCATCCAGACCAACGAGGGCCAGCGTTGTCCCTCCGATGGTCAGCAGTTTCACCTGATTGATGAGGAGATCTATCCCAGCCGATCGATACACCTCCCGGGCACGATCGCCCACCACCCGGGCCCGGTACTCCCAGTTCCCCAACACGGCGACGGTCGCCAGCGGGGCTCGAGTGGCTGCCACGAATTCTCGCATCATTTCAAGCGCCTGGGCCGTTTCGGTCATGTCGCCGTTGAGCACCACGATTTCCGGACGTTCCCGGCGCAGGTGCTCGAGCGCAGCGCGTGCGGCCAGCTGGTTACCGGGGAGGTGGACATCGGTAACCTGCGCCAGCCGGATTCCATCGATTGACCGGGGAAGCCCCGAGACCGGGACATTGTGCCGGCTGATCAGAACGCGATTGGCCTCCAGTCCGAACGCATCGGCCCCCAAGGCGGCGCCAAGGGCACCCGCACCGGCGAGAAAACGCCTTCGGCTGATAGGCATGAGAGGAACCTAATCCGGCATTGACCGGGTGCGGGGCCGCCGAGATATTCCTCAACCCCCGATCCAGCCATATCCAGGTAATTCTCTCATGCCCCGCTACCGCGTGAGCAGGCTATCTTCGCTCGCCGGGGAACTGCTGGTTTTCCTTGGCCTCGCCGCCCCTCCCACTCTGACCGCACAGGACTTCGACTCCACAGCCACATCGACCCAGTACACCATTGACGGCAAGCTGGTGAACGAGCTGCCGGTAGACCGCGCGATTCAGGCACTGACTCTGCTGCCTGGCGTCGCGACCGACCCCACGGGAGAGCTCGAGATTCGCGGCGGCAGGCCCGGCGATGTGGCCGTCTACCTCGACGGCGTGCCCATCCTCTCGGCTTTTCGAT
>DATFQK010000065.1:0-5229 GCA_035264345.1 Gemmatimonadales bacterium
AGTGACACCCGAGGGAGTCCTCTCCCAGATGAATGTGGCGAACACGACGGAAATCCAGGTTTCCACGCTGGCATCCAGGAAGGCCAGCTCGGCTTCGGTCAAGCAGATTGCCAAGAAGCTCGCGGCCGATCACACGAAGAACCGCCAGGAGGTACGGGCCCTAGCGCAGAAGCTCAACGTCAATCTGACGTCGGCTCAGGGTGGCAGCGTCACTGCAGCGGACAGTGCCGCCATGCCTGCCGATCTGCAGGGTAAATCCGGGAGCGATTTCGACAAGGCGTTCGTCCAGCATGAAATAGACGATCACCAGGCGAACATCGACAAGATCGAGACCCAGATCCTGCCGTCAATGCAGAACGAGCAGGTCAAGGCCTACCTGCAGAAGACGCTGACCGCAATGCAGGGTCACCTGAGCAGTCTTCAGAAGATGCAGCAGCAACTCGGTAGCTAAACGGGACCATAGCCCAGGGCTGAGGAAGGCCATATATGGAAAGCAAGGTCAAGTTCGCCGGACATCCGGTACATCCGATGCTCATTGTGTTTCCGCTCGGGCTTCTGGCAACGGCGGTCATCTTCGACATCATCTATCTGGTGTCGAGCAACTCACAATGGACCCTCACCGCGTACTACATGATTGGGGCTGGCATCATCGGAGGCCTTGCCGCGGCGGTCTTCGGCTGGCTGGACTGGATCGCGATTCCGGCCGGAACCCGCGCCCGCAGGCTGGGCCTCTGGCATGGCATCGGCAATGTGGTGGTGGTCGGCCTGTTCATCCTGAGCTGGATACTTCGGAGGGAAAATCCGGCGGTGCCGCCAACCGGGGCCATCGTGGCCGGGCTGACCGGCGTGGTCATCGCTCTGGCAACCGCCTGGCTGGGTGGGGAGCTGGTGGATCGTCTGGGTGTGGGAGTGGATGACGGAGCCCACCTCGATTCGCCCAGCTCCCTGTCCGAGCTACCGGCTGGTGCAGGGCTAGGCGCACCTCGAACTGCCGGCAGCGGTTCTACCGAGCGGCGCGGTTCAACCCCGGCTTAAGGACAACGCCTCTTTGTCCACCCGGCTCATCCGCTTGATGGCGTGCTCTCGCCGAAGCGCCTGTCCCCGGTCCCCCGCCTGCTCCAGGTACACCAGTACCACCGGCAGCCTGGAGCGGGTGTAGGCCGCGCCGCACCCCCGGTTGTGCTCGGCCAGCCGACGCACGGGGTCCGTGGTGATTCCGGTGTATAGACTACCGTCGGCGCAGCGGGCAAGATAGACCGACCAGACCATTTCTAATTATAGAGGGCACTACCGGATTCCCGGTCGCCCTCCCTATCTTCGGCTGTCCCCCACGATAGGCAGGAGCTAGGAGCCAGGAGCTTGGAGCCTCTAATCAGAGCCCCAGGTTCTCAGGTTCGAGCTCCCAGCTCCCAGCTACTCCGAGGTTCGATGGCAATCTCCGCTCCGTCTGGACGGGCGGCGGTCCCCACGGTGCCTGACCGGCGCCGGCCCGGGAAGAACACGCTTCCCGATCAGCGCACCCTGCTTACCTGGCTGTTCGCTGGCCGTCTGGTCCTGGCCACCGGCGTCCTGCTGGGCGCCGGGCTGGTCTGGACCGAGCGTCCGCAGGAGTCGTTCATCGTGAGCGTCTCGGTGGTGTTTGCCCTGATGTTCACGTTGTATGGGGCGGGAACGATATTTCTGCTCCGGCGGAAACCGACCAGTGCTTTTTTCTTCATCCAGGCGCTGGTCGATTTGGGTCTGGTCACTACCATCCTCCACTTTACCGGGCAGCCTCAATCCGCCTTTCCCGCACTGTACGTGCTGGTGGTCGCCGCCTATTCGCTGTTGATGCCGCCGGCCTGGGTCGCGGTCACTGCCGTACTGGCCTCGGTGCTGTTTCTGGGAGATACCATCTGGACCCACGGCGCCTCACTGGACACCGTGTCGTGGGCACAGATCGGCGTGTTCAACCTGGTGTTCGCGATAATGGCGGTACTGGGACACCGCCTGCGCGAAGCGGGAATGGAGCAGGCCACTCTCGCTACCGAGCTGCAGCGGGTGCGCCTCGAGGCCGATGATATTCTGCGAAATATCCGATCCGGTGTGCTGACCGTAGACGGCTTTGGCCGCCTGGCCTTCATCAATCCAACCGCGGAGCGCCTGCTCGATCTCGACGGCGAGGCCCTGATCGGTTTACCAGTGCTGGATCAGCTGAAGAGCCGCTCGTCGGAGCTCTGGGCCGCGGCCGTGGCGGGGATTCGGAACGGACGAAAGATCAGTCGCGGCGAGGGCATGGTGGTACAGGGCGCCGGGCGAATGTTTCCCATCGGCTTGAGCACCACGACCTTCCGCCAGGAAGCGCAGGAGGCTCCCTCGGTCACGGCCATCTTTACCGATATCTCCGATTTGAAGGAGGTGCAGGAGCTGCACATGCGAGCGGAGCGGCTGGAGGCGGTGGCCGAGCTGAGCGCCTCGCTGGCGCATGAAATCCGCAATCCCCTGGCCTCCATTCGAAGCTCGGTCGAGCAACTGGCCCGCTCGAAGCACGCGGACGACGACGAGCGGTTCCTCTCCGGCCTGATCGTGAGGGAGAGCGACCGGCTGAGCCGCCTGCTCAGCGAGTTCCTCGACTTTGCCCGGGTGCGAGCAACTCACTTTGCCCCGGTGGATCTCCATTCCGTGGTGGTAGCCGTCGTGCGTCTCATTCGGGCTCACCCCGAGTGTCGTCCCGATGCGGTCATTGCCGTCGAAGGTGGGCACACGCCTCTGGAGGGCGACGAAGATCTGCTGCACCGCGTGGTCGCGAATCTGGTGCTCAACGCGGTGCAGGCGGCCCGGGGTCCTATTCGGATCACCATCACCGTCGGCGTCGCCCAGTCCTCCGAGATTCCCCACGGGACGGATCTCGAGCACGCCATTCGGCTTCAGGTGCGGGACAACGGGCCGGGGATTCCCGAAGAAGTCCGCGAGCGACTGTTCCAACCCTTCGTCTCCGGCCGCTCCGGCGGAAGCGGGCTGGGGCTCGCCATCGTTCAGCGCGCGGTGGAGGCCCACCGTGGCCTGGTACTGGTCGAATCCGGACCTGGGTCCGGTACCACTTTCACAATTTTCTTACCCGCCAAGATCGTGGCGGAGGATGCTGCATGAGTCAGAAGCCGTCAGTGCTGGTGGTCGACGACGAGTCGGGGATTCTCGACACGCTCAGAATCCTGCTTCGCAACGAAGGGTTCGAGGTGACTACCGCCCAGGGAGGAAAGGCGGGACTGGAGCAGATCCGGTCGGGAACCCACGACATCATCCTCTCCGATGTGCGAATGCCCCAGGTATCGGGACTCGACATTCTGCAGGCGGCCCGGGAACAGGACGCCATGACCCCGGTCCTCCTGATGACTGCCCAGGCCTCATTGCAAAGCGCCATCAGCGCCGTCAACTCCGGGGCCTTCTACTACATCCAGAAGCCGTTCTCCAACGATGAGCTGGTGGCCATTCTCCGGCGGGCGTGCGAGTACCGTGCGGTCAAGGTCGAGAACACGCAACTCAAGCAGGAGATCCGCCGGCGGGACAAAACCACGATCACCCGTCCGATCGGGAAATCCAAGCGCTTCCTCGATGTACTGAAGCTGGCCGAGCACGTGGCGCCGACCGACTCGACGGTGCTGATCCAGGGGGAGAGTGGAACCGGTAAGGAGGTCATTGCCCGCTACATCCACAACCTGTCCAGCCGGAGCGACGGTCCGTTTCTCTCGATCAACTGCGGCGCGCTTCCGGAAAACCTGCTGGAGAGCGAGCTGTTCGGTCACGTGAAGGGGTCGTTCACCGGCGCCGTACGAGACAAGCAGGGCCTCTTCGCAGCCGCCCGGGGCGGAAGCTTCTTCCTGGACGAAGTTGGCGAGATGCCCGCCTCACTGCAGGTGAAGCTCCTTCGGGTCTTGCAGGAGCGCGAAGCCATTCCGGTGGGGGCCACCGAGCCGATCCCGGTGGACGTCCGCATCATTGCGGCCACCAACCGGGAGCTGGAAGAAGAAATCCGCCGCGGCAACTTCCGGTCCGACCTCTTCTACCGGCTCAACGTCATCGCCATCAACTTGCCGCCGCTCCGGGACCGACGGGACGATCTGCTGCTCCTGATCGAAGCGCTGCTGCAGAACCTGGCCACTGAGACGGGGACAGATCCAAAGGCACTGGCCGCGGAGGCTCTGGATGCGGTGATGGTGTACGAATGGCCGGGGAATGTGCGCGAGCTGGAAAATGCGCTGGAGCATGCCGTGGTATTGACCCGGGGTAGCCTGATCGAGGCGGCCTCGCTACCGGAGCGGATCACCAAACGGCGGAAGGAGCCGCTGGTGGCCGAGCGGTCCTACCGAAACCCCACACTCGAGGTGATCGAGCGGGCCTACATCATGTGGGTGCTGCAGGCCGAAGGCGGAAACAAGACCCGTGCGGCCGAAGTGCTCGGCATCGATCCCTCGACTCTCTACCGCAAGCTCAGCCGCTACGAGGAGCAGGTCGAGGTGAAGGTGTAGAGAACGTTCCTCACGTACTACCGCTGCGCCACGCTGGCCTGGGACTGCGCGGCAGTGGTGACGTAGGCCTCGAGCAGCTGAGAGCGAAGATCGGCCGGGCTCCGGGTACTCAGCGGAGCGAGTTGATAGAACCTGCGCTGAGCCCCTGCGGCGTCTCTCAAATGCAGTTTGGCCAGCACCAGGCCGTCCCGGAATTCGTCTCCCCCGATCCAGTGCCGTTGAGACGTAACCACCGGCAGCAGCCGTTCCCCGGCCTCGGCCGCTTCCGCAAACCTCCATGACGCCACGGCGTGCCGGAAGGTCACCACGTCACGTGCAATCTGTGGCGCGTTGAACCGATCCATATAGCGCTTGAGGTTGGCGTAGAACTCCTCGTCCGCCACGCCCGCCGTCCCGCCGTTCCTCAGCCGATCGATAGTGTTGGCCTGATCCAGCCAGAGCTCCCAATTGCCGGGGGGCTGATTGGATGACAGGGTGGCCTGCCAGAGACGCCAGCGATACACTGCGTCCCGGCTGAGCGGCCCCATTGCGGTGTCGTTCGGCTGGAGAATGGTGGGCGAGCGGAGAAGCGCGCCGAGCGACCGAGCCCGAACCCGCGGATTCTCGGGCAAGGCAGGCATCGGCTCGCTTCCCGCTGGCGTACGGCTCCCCTTGAGTGACGCCAGAACGTTGAACCACTCGGCGGACAGGCTGGGCAGGCCGGTGGCGAAGTCCCGCCGGAACC
>DATFQK010000066.1:0-4403 GCA_035264345.1 Gemmatimonadales bacterium
TCACCCGTCGAATGGCGCATGACGGGCAGACCAATCCGAGTGCTGGTCGCAGATGACCACATGATCGTGCGGACCGGAATCAGGCATGTCGTCGAAGGCGATGCCGACTTGGAGGTGGTCGGCGAAGCCGCCAGTGGCTCCGAGGCGCTGTCTCTCGCTTCCCGGCTGCGGCCTGATGTCGTGGTGCTGGATATCTCCATGCCCGATCAATCGGGTCTCGTGGTAGCCGCCAGTCTGCGCAGCACGGCCCACCCGCCTCGGGTGCTGATACTCAGTATGCACGACAACCCTGAGTATGTGCTCGAGAGTGTGCGCGCGGGAGCCCATGGCTACTTATTGAAAGACACCGCTGGAACGGAGCTCCGCAATGCGATCCGCGCGGTATGCCGGGGAGAGTCGTATTTCAGTCCGCCGGTTGCCAGCCGTCTTTCCGCGGCGGTTCGGGGCGAGCAGGACCACCATGGTTTGGATCAGCTCACCTCGCGCGAGCGCGAGGTGCTCCTGGGAATCGTTCGGGGGAGAACGAACAAGCAGATCGCAGCCGATCTGGGCATCAGCCACCGTACGGTCGAGACCCATCGGGAAAGCCTGATGCGAAAACTGGAGATTCACACCGTCGCCGGGCTGACGCGGTTTGCCATTGAGGCCGGGGTGTTGCCGTCCTGATTAGGGTAGCCATTATGTTCCGCTCATGACCGACGTTCAGCCCTGGACACCTCAGAACGCCGCCCTGCCGGGGGTATCTCCTCGGCCCAAAACGGGGGTGGTGATGCTCAATCTTGGCGGTCCTGCCACCCTGGACGATGTCCAACCTTTCCTGCTCGAGCTGTTTGCCGATCGCGAGATCATTCAGCTCCCATTTCAGCGCTGGCTCGGTCCTTTTATCGCCCGCCGGAGAACGCCGAAAGTTCGTCAGCTCTACGCCAACATCGGCGGCGGCTCACCCATTCTGCGCTATACGGAAGCACAGGGTCAGGGAATGGTGGCGCGACTGGACCGGATCTCTCCGGAAACCGCGCCTCACAAGTTTTACGTGGCTTTTCGGTATACCCGGCCTACCAGCGAGGACGCGCTTCGCGCCATGCACCAGGATGGTGTCGACCGTGCCATCGCCTTTACTCAGTACCCCCAGTTCTCTTGCAGCACGACCGGCTCGAGCCTCAACGAGCTCTGGCGTGCCGCGGATCGGACCGGGCTCCGCGACGCCTTCCACTGGAGCATTGTGGACCGCTGGCCGGTTCACCCCGGGTTCATCGAGGCAATGACCGAGACAGTGCGGGAGGGACTCGGCCGGTTCGCTCCCTCGGTTCGCGACCGAGTAACCATCCTGTTCAGCGCCCACAGCTTGCCCCTGGATGTGATCGACCGGGGCGACTCCTATCCTCAGGAGGTCGGGGCCAGCGTCCAGTGCGTGGTAGAGCGCCTCGCGGCTCCTAATCCCTACATCCTGGCCTATCAATCGGACGTGGGCCCCGTGCGCTGGCTGGGGCCGAGCACCGAGCAGGTGATCCGCCAGCTGGGGGCACGGGGCCAGCGGGAGCTGCTGGTAGTGCCCATCGCATTCACCAGTGACCACATCGAAACGTTGTCGGAGCTGGATCGGGAGTACGGCGAGGTTGCCCACGACGCGGGGATTACCCAATACGAGCGGGCGCCAGCGCTGAACGCCCGGGCCCGGTTTCTGGATGCGTTAGCCGAAATCGTGAGAGATCATCTTCGAGCAGGCGCGCCCTATAGTACCCAGTACACTACGCGCTGCGCCGGCTGCACCAATCTGCAATGCCGGAATATTCTTAATCCGGTGGGGAGCCCCGCCATGCCCCCCGGGCGGCGGGGATAAATTCCCTAGCTCTCTACCCTCAGATTCTGACTCAGGGGAAAGAGCACCCGTCTCACCAGCCGGTCGGCCATCTTCCGGACAATCTCACGTTCAGCCGGAGACAGCGTCTCCAGCTGCGCCAATGCCCACTCCGATTCCTGCTCTGCCATCTGCCGACTGATCTGGTGTAAGTCGGCCAGCTGGGGAGCGGCTGTCCGCCCCCGCAGGCTGAGACCCAGCCGAATCAGCTCGTCCTCAAGGATGCCCTCGGCATCGGCCAGTGCCGCAGAAGGGCTACCAGCAGCCGGACAACAGAGCCGCTGCAGGTCATCGAGGTCGAGCAGCTGAAGGCCGGGGATCCAGCGAGACTCAGGTTCAACATTCCGCGGAACAGCGAGATCTACGACTACCAGTTTCGATCCCGACCGCGCTGCAATGGCCTGCGAGAGCTCAGCGGCCCTGACCACTGGCCGAGAGGATGCGGTGGCCACCATGAGAATATCTGTCTCAGGCAGCCTGTGCTCGAGCTCCGTCAGCGGACCGACCCTGGCCCCCCAGGCAGCAGCCAAAACGCCCGCCTTTTCCGGAGCACGGCTCAGAAGAGTGACTTGGGCTGCTCCGCGCTGATGGAACGCCCGCAGCACTCCCTCTGCCGCTTCACCGGCACCGAGCACCACCACCTCCGGACGATCGCAGGCTTGCCACTCCTGAAGCACCAGATCTACTGCCGCCGAGCTTACCGACGACGGATGGCGACCCAGCAGGGTCTCTCGCCGAACCCGGCGACCTGCGGCCAGCGCCGCAGAGAAAATGAGGTCCATCTCTCGAGTGGTTGTGCCGGCGGCGCGTGCGACATCATACGCCCGGCGCACTTGACCCAGAACCTCGACCTCACCCAGAATCTGAGAATCGAGTCCGGAGCAGACTCTAAACAAGTGGCGAACCGCAGCCATGCCTTCGTGCCGGGTGAGTACCAGGCCTGCCGGCACGGGTTCTGGTGCGTTCCGGCCCAGCCGGTGAAACCAGGCCTCCCCCCCACCAGAGCCTGACCAGTAGAGCTCACATCTATTGCAGGTGGAAAGCAGAACGGCGGGCATCCCGTTCGCCTTGAGTAGCTCCAGGCTCGCCGCGGTCTCCGGCGGGTTGAAGGCAAACCGTTCCCGAACCTCGACTGGGGTTGTATGGTGGCTTACGCCAATGAGATGGAAGGACAGATTGCGGGGCACGCCCAAGGGTAGGGTTACCCTCGGGTCCTCACAATCCGCGACTCCCCGGAGCAAGCGTCCGTAGTACTACGGAAATAAGACCCCCCGGCATGACCGGGGGGTTTGTTTCAGCTACCAGAGATTATCGGCCGCTCTTCGCGGCCGAGCCCTCTTCCTCCGGATCGCGTGTGCGATCGTTGCCGCTCGACCGCTGAGTGTTGCCGCTGCTTACCCTCTGCGACTGAGTTCCCGTCCGGATCTGAGATGAGCCCGAGTTCGAGGCGTTCACCCGAATCTCGCGGGGCTTGGCACGCTCGGCCTTCGGGATGCTCACCTGGAGCACGCCGTTTTCATACTGGGCGTCGATCCGTTCGCTATCTACGGTGTTGGGAAGTACGAAGGTGCGCTCGAACATTCCGTAGGTGCGCTCGAACCGATGGACCCGTTCGTTGTTATCATCGATCTGCTGCTTCTTCTCGCCCCGGATGGTCAGGATGTTGTTCTCCAGCGAGAGCCGGACATCGCTGGGATCTACCCCGGGCAGTTCCATGGTAATCCGAAGGCTGTCCTCGTCTTCCGACACGTCGGTAGGAGCAAACCAGGTCGAGGTAATCACGTTGCCCTGCTCCCCGAAGGGCAAGCCGGAGAAAGCCTCATCCAGGATTCGGTTTAGCCGTTGCAAGCCGAAGAGGCTCGCGGGCTCGCGATAGCGATTGATAGCCATAAGGTCCTCCCGTAACTCCAAAAGTCCGAAGGTTGTGCCTGACGCAGGTTCCGTCAGTTTTTCTGGAACCACGTGCCCGCCTCGGGAGCAGCCGGCATGCCAACAGAAGCCGTTTATATTCGGCCAAAATGACAGGGTAAGTAAGCCGCTGGCAGACAGTTACCTCCGTTCGGCTGCCGTTCGCATCGTCTGCTGGTACTGCCGGATCAGGCGTTGCATTCGATCCACGTGCTGGGGAAGCTTGGATCGATCGAGCTTGGCCGATGTGCCGGCACCCCCACCCAGGTCATCCAAAACGGAGTCGCCCAGGGCCCGAAAATTTCCTGAGTCCGCATACCCTGCCCGGTACAGATCGGCAATCATGGAGTTGATCAGATCACCAGCCATGTTCTTGTACGCCGTCAGATTGTCCGGATTGGGAGGCTGGGTTCCGTTCGCCATGAGGTTCAGCTGATTCTGCGTGGCTGGAATCAGGCGGGGGGCCTCCAACTCAGAGCCGCTGTTGGTTCCCGCCAGCCCATCCTCGCGGGCGCTGCTATCGGCGTCCGACGTGTAGGCGGAGGCGGAGGCGTTGCCGGCTTTTTCCCGGCTGCACGCTACTGAGAGCCCGAGGGCCAGCAAAAGAAGAGCTCGATTCATGTGCACTCCTGACTGA
>DATFQK010000067.1:0-3750 GCA_035264345.1 Gemmatimonadales bacterium
ATGATGCTTTAAAAGGAAGGACTGAGGATTTGCTCCCCCGGCTGCAGCGGAACGCTTACCGGGGGACTACCGGGTGCAGTGGCCTGGAGGAACAGAGTGAACTCGACCTTGCCCCTTGCGGCATCTCGAATCTGCCCTACCACATAGGCGAGCCGGTCTCCCTCGAGGGAAACCGCCAGGGCGGAAATCGGCTCATTGGTCTGCAGCACCTGCGAGATAGTGCCGTTCGCCGCGATCAGCCGCATGACCCGGGAACCCTTGGATCCGCCCCCTCGTTCGACCACATAAAACAGATCCCCGTTTCGCGCGTAGCGAGGATTGGTCTCCCGACCCGAGCCCTTGGCGAGTCGCCGCTGATTGGTACCGTCGATATTCATGGTGTAGATGGCGTGGTTACCGCTTCGCGCCGATACGAACGCGATCGTTCGGCCATCGGGTGAAACGCTGGGTGAATGGTTTCCGCCCGACGCCGTCGTCAGCTGGTGATTTTCGCCGCCATCCAGAGTCACAATCCAGACTTGGGTAACTGTCCCCGAGGTCGCGGTGTACACAATACGCCCCCCATCCGGGGTCCAGGCCGGCTCTCCCTCACCCCCTGCGCTTGAGGTGAGTCGGCGCAGTCGCTGACCGTCGGTATCCATCACGTAAAGATCGAAGCTGCCGGACCGGTTGGAGCTAAAGGCTAAACGAGTCCGGTCGGGCGCAATGGCGGCCTGAATGTTGGTGGCACTATCCACCAGGACCGGCAGCAGCGCGGAGGGTCCCGGCACCCTCATCTGGTAAATTCCGCTGCTGCCACGCCGATTCGAGCTGAGGAAGAGATCCGCGACCACAAAGACGTCCGCGCTGGCCTGTCTTCCCCAGGGCGTCACTGCCGTGATTACGGCGTGACCCGGAGCTACTGCCTCCACCTGGCCGTTCTCCCGCACCGTCGCGACCTCGCCCCGATCCGAGGTCCACTTGGTGGCTGCCGTCTTAGTCACTGAAGGGTCCTGGTCGCGGGGCACCGCGGACAACGTGGCCCGCTGTCCCACCAGCAGACCGATTCGGGAGGGCTCGATGGTGATCTCGCCGGTGACAACCTGTATGGTCCACACTGCCGGCGTAATACCCGGCAGTCTGGCGGTGAGCGTGGTAGTGCCCAGTACCTTGGGAGTGAGTGTACCCGTGGCCGGATCAAAGCGGGCAACCAAGGTATCGCTCAGCTCCCAGTTCACTCGGACAACGGTGAGCGGAGTGGAATCGGCGGCCTCGGCCACTGCGCTGAACTGCTGCTTCGACCGAAGTGGCAGCTGCAGGGTGCCGCCCTGATGGGGGGACACTACCAGGGCATCGGGAGTCGGATGGACGGCAACCGTGGCACGCCGTTCCTGAGAGAACGCGGCGCCAATGATCTCGGCCTTGCCAGCCGAGCGACCGCGAAGCACCCCGTTTGAATTAACCCCGACTACAGACGTATCGGTGGAACGCCACTGTACCAGTCCCTTCAGTTCACGATTCTGGTTCGGAATCAGTGCGTGAAGAGTGTCGGTCTGGTCCACCCCAAGGACCAGAGATGCGGGGCTGACGGTGAACTCACCTGGCACCACTTCTACCGGCAGTGTGGCCATTAGCCCGCTGGACGCCGCCTGCAGAATGGTACGGCCCACCCCGGTTCCGGTAACCAGTCCTCCCGAGTCGACTCGGGCAACGTCTGGCCTGAGGGATTTGATCGTTACCCTTCCTACCGGGACAGGGGTGCCGTCTTCCTTGAGGGCCTGGGCCCGGATACGTGCGGTCTCACCGGGCATCAGTGTGAGAGCGGGTGGCTCCAGAGTAAGGACCGAGGCGGTGGAGGGGCGGGTGCCGGCCGGATCGCCCGGCGCGCTGCCAGTGATGAGCACCGCCAGGGAAGCCCGCTTCCCCTGCGACCGCGCCTCGATTTTCGCCAGACCGGGCTTGATGCCGACTACCGTCCCATCCTTTCTGACCTGGGCTATCAGACTGTCCGAGCTCCAGAAGCTGAATTTGGCGGTGGGGATGAGGTTGCCCCGCTGGTCGAAGGCGGTGGCAAAGAGCGCCTGTTTCTGGCCTACACCCAGGGTCATCGTCTCCGGAGTCACCTGAACCTCGGCTACGGTCTGAGCGCTGCCGGGCGTATTGATCGAGGCTACAACAACAAACGCCCCAACGAGATGAGACACGACATACCGGCGCAGACTCGCGCGAGGATTTACTGGCGAGACCAACGCTGAGTTCACCAGGGCTTGGTCCAAGGGCATGGCGGAATCGCGATAAAATAGCGCTTTCGAATGGGGCGGGGCTCGCACGTCCGCCCGGTCAGTCTCCGAGTATGGCTTGCACAAGCCTTGAGGATGTGCAAGTTATATGTCCTGACTCACCCGGTTGGCGCTTGTGCGCCTCGGACCGGCGGCGGGTGGCGCCGCACACGCGTTCGGAGGAAAGCTAAGATGGCCGAACTTCATTATATGGAGATGGGCTGGTCGGGCTCTGGGTGGATGGATCCCCTGCCTTCCGAGAGTAGGTCGTCGAGCCCCTCGTCGTCCCGTTCATTCGATTTCGGAGACACTTCCGAGAGCGAGTCAGAGTCATCGGCAGACAGAAGAGCCAAGAGGTCAACTCGAAAGGCCGCCCGGAAATCTGGCCGAGCGACGAAACGCTCAGCCCGCAAGACCGCCAGGAAAGGTCGTCGGGCGGCGCGGAAGAGCAGCCGGGCCACCAAGCGTGCGGCCCGGAAAGGTGGTCGGGCGTCCAAGAGCGCGGCACGAAAGAGTAGCCGGGCGTCCAAGAGCGCGTCCCGCAAGACCGCTCGAAAGGGCCGGAGTGCTGCCCGGAAAGCGGGACGCTCGGTCAAGCGTGCAGCCCGGAAGAGCGCTCGAAAAGGCAGGAAATCGACCCGGCGCTCCTAGTAGCTTGAGCGCGGGTAACCCTCAGCCCCGCGCATCAAGGCCGGCCAGCGCAGCGGCACAGTTGATCAACGCAATGTGAGTGAAGGCCTGGGGAAAGTTTCCCAGGAATTCTCCGCTGTACGGGTCGATTTCCTCGGAATACAGGCCTACATGATTGGCGTGTCGGAGCATCCGGCGGAATACCCGATCCGCCCGGTCCCGCTCGCCAATCATGGCTAGATCCTGGGCCAGCCAGAAGGTACAAATTGAGAAGGCGCCCTCCTCGCCCTCCAGCCCATCGGGGTGGCGGTACCGGTATACCAGCTCTCCGTCCTGACTAGTCAGCTCCCGGGCAATCGCGTGAACCGTACCATGAACTCTGGGATGGTTCCATGGGAGGAACCGCACCATGGGGATTGCGAGGGCAGCGGCGTCAAGCGCGTCGTGATCGTAGGACTGCACGAAGGATTGACGCTCTTCGCTCCAGCCGCGCTCCATAATCTCAGCGTGCAGTCGGTCCCGGGCAGCCCGCCAGGCAACGGTATCGGATTCGAGGTTCAGCTCCTCCGCCATCTGAACCCCCCGATCCAACGCCACCCAGCTCATCACCTTGCTGAAAACGTAGTGCCGGACCTCTCCCCGAACCTCCCAGATACTGGAGTCGGGCAAGTGCCAGTTCCGGCTGACCCAGTCGACCAGCCCTCGCAGCACCCGCCAGGTGCCTTCGGTCATCTCGTGATTGCGGCGCCAAATGTCGGCCGTTTCAAGGACCTCTCCATATACGTCCAGTTGGAGCTGTCCCACTGCGCCGTTGCCCACCCGGACAGGTCGTGAGTTGCGATACCCGCTCAGATGATCCAAC
>DATFQK010000068.1:0-2592 GCA_035264345.1 Gemmatimonadales bacterium
GCCGCATATGGACGATGAGGTGCTGGCCTGCGGTGGCACCATTGCCCGGCTCCCAAGTCAGGCGCGAGTTCATCTGGTCTATGCGACCGACGGCGCCAGTTCATACTCGCCGGTGGTCCCCTGGCTCGATGCGACCTCGCCCGAACTGCCCGCAGTTCGTCGGGCTGAAGCGACGGCGGCCCTCCAGACTCTGGGGGTGTCGCCGGACAATCTCCATTTCCTGGACTTGCCGGACGGGCAGCTGGAGCACCACGAGCAAGCGCTCGAGCGAGCCTTCATGGTGCTGATTCAAAAGCTTCGGCCGGACCATGTGCTCATTCCATTCCGCTACGACCGTCATCCCGACCATCTGGCGGCCAACCGCGCGGCACATGCCGCGATGCAGCGGGTCGAGAACCGGGCCCAGCTGTTCGAATATTTCGTGTACTATCGCTGGCGCATGCTTCCGGGCCGCGATGTCCGAACTTACGTCCGAGGCGATGCCGTGTACGCGGTGGACATTCAGCCCGTCGGGGAGCGGAAACGCGCCGCCCTCGACTGCTTTAAGAGCCAAACCAGCCAGTACTACTCCTGGCAGGACCGACCCATCCTGTCCCAGGCCAGCTTGGATGAGGTCTGCCGCCACGCCGAGATTTTTCTCCGTTATGACCCTGCGCTGGCCGGTGTCGCCGTCTTCAGGGGGGCGGGGGGCTGGATCCGGTTCATCCACGCGTTCGAGCCGGTGGCAAAACGGCGGAAGGATCAGGTAATGGCGCTCCTTCGGAGGGGGACGAGCTGGTATGCATCAATCACCGGCTGACCTAGGCCGACCGATCCGGGTATTGCTGTTCTGCGGCGGGCCGACCCTGGACCCGGCGGTGGTGAGGTTCGTCACCTGGCTCGAATTGCAGCCAGAGATCGAGTTCGTGGGCGGCTTTTGCCAGACGAACGGCCAGACCTTGACCGCAGTGATTGGTGACCGCCTCAGGCGCCGAGGCTGGCTGGGCATCGCCGTGTTGTTGGTCGATGTACTGCGTGCCGGAGCACGGCTGCTGACCAATCCGCAGGCCGAAATGGCGTTGCGGAAGACCAGGGCCAGGGTCGCCTCTCGGATCCATGCTGTCCCCGATATTCACGCAGAGTCAGTGCTCGAGCGGGTGCGGTCACTGGATCCCGACTTGGGGCTGATTTACGGGAGTCCGCTGCTCAAGCCTCAGCTGTTTGGGATACCGCGGTTCGGCACGGCGGGCATTCACCACGGCAAGATGCCGCAATACCGCGGCAAGAAGACAACATTTTGGTCGATGTACAACGGCGAGGCGGCTGCCGGGGTAACCATCCAGCGAGTCAACGCCGGGATCGATACCGGACAGATCCTGCGGCGCGGCGAGGTGGTGATAGGGCGAAAGTCCATGGTCCAGGTGAAGGGTGAACTGGAAGAGCTCGGATTGACGTTGTATGTGCAGGCTATTCTCGACCTCAAGCGAGGGGTCGCGCAGTTCCTTTCGGAGTCGGGCCCGAAGGGCAAGCTCTACCGGGATCCCACACCGGCGGACTTCGTGAGATTCTGGTGGCGGCAACTGAATCGGCGCCGGCATGTTGCTGCAAGCTGACCTGGAGGCGCTCGCGACACGCGAGGAGACCACACGCAAGCCGGGCATTTGCTTGCTCACCGAGACCTACTACCCGGTCGTCGGAGGGGGCGAGACCCAGGCCCGGGTCCTGGCAGAAGATCTGGTAGCCCGCGGCTTCAAGGTTACCGTGGTCACCCGCCGCTCCAGCAAGGCGCTGAGCAAGGTCGAGCAGATCGGTGGGGTGACGGTGTGCCGAACGTCGCCGGTCGGAGGCGGGCACCTGAAGCGCTGGGCCATGGTCTTCACTTGTCTGCCGGTTCTCCTGATCCGGAGCCGGCAATACGACGTCATCTACGTCTCCGGCTTCAAAGCACTGGGATTGAGCGCGGTTATGGTGAGCCGGCTGCTCCGTAAGCCCTGTGTGCTCAAGGCCGACAGCAATGGCGAGATGTCCGGCGCCTTCTTCGATCGAGGTCGGCAAGTCTTCGGCCTGGCCCGCGATTCGATGCTGTTTCGACTGTTTCTCGCGTTGCGGAATGGCGTCCTGCGGCGAGCGGACCACTTCCTTGCCATATCCACGGATATTGCCGAGGAGCTGCATCGGTACGGGGTCCAGCCTCGAGCCATCGAGCGGGTGACCAACAGCGTAGATACCAACCGGTTCTGCCCGGTTACTGCCAGCGCGAAGGCCGCGCTCCGCCGGACACTGCTGCTGCCCGCAGATGGGACGATCGTCACGTTTACCGGCAGGCTGGTGTCCTATAAGGGCCTGCCACTCCTCCTGCGAGTCTGGGAGGAGGTGCAACGAGTACACAGTCGGGCGATGCTCCTTTTGGTGGGATCAGGTGGGCTGGATATCCACAACTGTGAGGCGGAGCTCAAGCGGCTGGTTGAAGCCAAAGGTCTTCAGCGCAGCGTTCGCTTTACCGGTGATGTCCATAACGTGCACGAGTATCTGCAGGCGTCCGACATCTTCGTTTTTCCTACCGAGAAGGAGGCCTTTGGCATCTCACTGCTCGAGGCGATGGCGTGCAGCCTA
>DATFQK010000069.1:0-8085 GCA_035264345.1 Gemmatimonadales bacterium
GACCCGACGCTCCAAACGGAGGAGAAGTGGATCGCTCGCCCGGCGAACGAAGCGGGGCCAGGTTCCAAATGGATTGATCCGACGAGTTCGCACCCCCCAGGACGTAAGGGCCACGATCGAAGCGTACACCAGGGCTACGATAACGAGCGTGCGGAGGGCGGTGTCGAGCGTGGCTAGGTTCATGAGGGGAAGTTCGGACTCAGGGCTCGCCCGAGGTCACCACCTCCATTTGACGTTGGGCGCCGGAGCTGGCGGTGCACATGAGGGTGTAGCTCCCATTGACCGACGCGTCTTCCAGAATCTTGCTCTCCCCCCAGCAGGAGACGATCTCCCGACCCCCGGGCTGACGGAACCGGACCGTGACCACCGGTTCCCGGGCCACATTGACGATCCGCCGAACCGTCGTGGTGGTGAGGCTCTCGACGCCCATCTGCTTCAGGGTTGCAGGCGGCCGCCCCCGGTGGGAGCCGCGGTAGTCGACGGCTCGATCGACCAGCTCGAAAATTTCCCGTCCGAGGACTTGAGCGTCGCGCTCATCAGGAGAGAGATCGCTCGGGGGTCGCGAGCGGGAGCTCGAGCTGCCCGTTCCGCTGCAGCCCGTGACCACGAAAAACAGCATGAAAGGGATGCACCAGGAAACCCAGCCGATCATTCCATCGCGAATTCGCGGTTGAACACAACCTCGAAGCTGAACGTCTTGCTCTTGCTGCGGGTTTCCATATGCTCCGCGATGCGCTTGAGGCGCGCGGGAATACCCATGATTTTCTCTTGAGCCTTCCGGCCCAGCTCGTTCAACCCTTCCAGACTTTCGATCTTCCAGTACCTGATCTGCTCCTGCACGATACGCAGGTAGTCTCGAGGCCCGTAGATCCCGGCCCGGCGGATCACGTCGGCCAGCTCTCTGAAACCGGGCATCGTGACTCCCGGCATGTCGATGGCCGGAAGGATGAATGAGGCGGAGTGGAGAGCCTGGTCCGGATCGCGCTTGAGAATTTCGCCAAAAACCGTGCGATAGAAGGTGTAGTGCCGCGCCTCCTCCTTGGCCACCTGGCTCAGAATGGAGGCGAGCTGCGGCTCGTACTCGGCCACGATCTTGCCGGTTTCACTGTGGGAGAACTGGGTGGCCCGCTCCTGGACCGTGGTGTAGGCAAAGACCCGGTATGGATCCCGGTCCCATTCGGGGTGGAAGCCGGCCCGGAGATACTCGAACTGCATTTCCTCGAGCTTCCTCTGCTGCAGCAGACGAGTGTCGCGGGCGTAGTCGTGGAGCACCTGGCCGTGCCGGTCTTCTTCGGCGGTCCAGAGATTGTTCCAGCTCCGCCAGAAGCTGTCGTCCCCCAGGTACACGGCGAGGAGCCGGTGAAAGTGGGGGAGACCTTCTTCGGTCAGAAGGTTCAGCGCCAGCGCCGCCCGGGCGGGATCCGGGATGCCCTCGGCTCTGGCCCGCAGCGCGGCGAGATGGGTGTCCGGGCATTCATCCGGGGCGGGGCCTACCAGATCGACTGGAAACCAGAGCTCCCGCTTCCGCTCGTGAATCTCCATGAGCTCCCGGACCGTGTCTTCCAAGTCCTCGAGCACCTCGATTTTCGAGTGCAGTTCTCGTGCGGGGTCGGTGACGATGCCCATGAGGTACCTTCGACAACAGAAGACAACGTAGTAAGATGCGACCAGCCGTCAAAGATAGTGTTGCTGGTGCTGCGAGTGCCACTGCGGTGGGGGGTTACGCCTCCTTCGGGCCGAGCGCCTTCTCCATGAGTGACCAGGTCCGCTGCCCGATATAACGATCGCGGGTGAAGATCCGGCGCCAGCCCAGGGCTGCCAGCAGCCCCTCAGACCGGTCGTCATCGGTCCAGAACTCGGCCACGTGCGCGCCCGATTCGACAGCGCGCTGCTCGAAGGCGGAAAGAAGACGGTGGGCGTGACCCCGGTGGCGCTCCTGGGGCAGCACTACCACGTCGACCAGGTGGGCGACGCCGCCGCGAAGCCAGAAGCGGAGGCCTCCGATCCAGTCGCCGATCTCGTTGCTGAGAATGAGGTACCGCTCATCGAGCGCGCTGGACCAGCCGGCGGGATCCTCCTCCTGCTCGAGCATCTCCGAGAACCAGGCCGCGAAATCCTCGTCCTGTTCCATGTCTCGAATGGTCAGCTCGCTCATATGTACCGTCCTCCCAATGGGAGACTCCTATTCCCCCGTCAGCAACACTAATGCCACGCCGGCAGTTCCTGTCTGTGAAGGTGATCACGCAGTGCGCGGGCGCTCAGCCACGGGGCGCAACAGTCCGGTTGCCTGGTGCCTCCTGAAGGCTAAACTTGGAGAAGCGTTGGAATATTCAGGAAGGCGGGCCCATGGCAACTAGTACTACTATCCCCTCCGCTCGGCCAGTGGTCGTTCCCTGCCCATTCTGCTCAGCCGCCAACCGGGTTGACCTCGCCCGACTGACGGCCGGGCCTAAATGCGCCAAGTGTGGCAAGCCGCTACGGCTGGACCGGCCCCAGAAGGTGGGTGACAAGGACTTTGAGCGGATCATCACCAGTTCAGCGGTGCCGGTCCTGGTGGACTTCTATGCCGATTGGTGCGGGCCCTGCCGGATGATGGCGCCGGCCCTGGACGAGTTTGCCCAGAAGCGTGCCGGCGATGTCCTGGTGCTGAAGCTCGACACCGATGCGAATCCCCTCACCGCATCGCGATTTGGCATCCGGGGAATTCCCACGCTGATTGCCTTCCAGGGCGGAAGCGAGCGATCGCGTCACGTGGGCGTGGCTGATACGAAGGTTCTGGAGAACCTGAGCGGCGTCAGCTGAGGCGCACCGCCGCCGCCAGGACTACCCCGACTCCGGCCAGCACGGCAAGCAGGCCGAGTATAGGCAGGACCAGCTTCAACCAGTCCTCATACCGGACGCCCGCCGCAGCCAGCATGGCCATCAACGCGCCGTTGGTCGGTGTGACAATTTCACACAATCCGGCTCCGTACTGATACGCCAGGACCGTCGCCTGGCGGGAAAGACCGATCAGGTCGGACAGCGGAACCAGTAACGGCAGGGTGAGCACGGCCTGACTGCTGGTGCTCGGCACCGGCAGATGGATCGCGGCCTGAAGTCCCATCATGGCCAGCGCGGAAAGGGTGGCTGGAAGGCCGGCGATGGGGGTGAACATACCGTTCACCAGGGTGTCCACGATCTGCCCTTCGTTCAGCACCACATAGATGGCCCGGGCAAATCCAATCAGCAGTCCGGCAAATGCCATGGACCGGAAGCCGTCCACAAACGCTTCGGCGGTGCCGGCCAGCCCCAGCCGGCCCAGCACTCCAGCCAGCACTCCTACAACAAAAAAGAGCGCGGAGAGCTGATCGAACTCCCAGCCTAGCCGCTGGGCGCCATAGATATAGATCGCGAAGGCGCCGAGGATCGAGACCAGGATCACCAGATCTCGCCAATCCAGGGGGACGCTTCGGTCTGCTGCAGGAAGGTCCGGCGGTCGGCGGGTGCGCCGGGCGTACCACATGGTGCCCGCGATCCAGATGGCCAGAGCCGGAATCAGAAATGCCACACGGAAACCCAGCCCCGATGCCGGCGGGAGCTCTGCTACCTTCTGGGCAATGATTACCTGAAACGGGTTTACCGGACTGAAGGCAGCCCCTACAGCCGCGGTTCCAAGGCTCATGGCCACGGCGACGACCGGAGAGAACCCCAGCTGCCGGACCAGGAGCAGAAGCACCGGCACAAAGGCAATCAGCTCCTCCTGCATCTGCATCATGATCCCACCGAGGCTAAAGGCCACCCCGGCAATCGGAATCACCAGCAGCCCCCGGCGCCTCACCCGCTGGACCAGTCTCCCAACTACCCGTCCCAGAGTTCCGGTCCTCTCCACCACCGTGAACGCGCCACCGATCAGGAAGACCAGTGCAATGACTGAAGCCGCATCGACAATTCCCTGGGGGATCGCTACGACCGCCTGGAAGGGACCGACAGGATGCTGCTCCACCCGCCGGTAGGTCCCCGCGATAACGACGCTCCGGCCGGTGGCCGGATCTTCGCGCCGCTGAAACTGGCCGGCGGGTAGAACCCAGGTCAGTACGGCTGCCAGCAGCACGCACCCGACCAGAAGACTCAGCGGGTGGGGGAAACGAAATCGGGGAGAGCTCACAAGCTGCGGCAGCGGGTGGAAATCGGGGGTACCCGGCTGCAGGCTATGCGATCGTTCATGCCCTGGGTAAGCGGCCCGCAGGCCACGGTTTGGGCCTCGCGAATGGCGTCGTCCCGGGATGCGGCCGAAGCAATTCCGCTACCCTGGTCCTTGCCGAAGGCCACCACGACGGTGCACTCCACGTGCTGCGAGGCCAAGGTGGACCAGAGGAGGAAGCCACCAAAGAGAAGGGCCAGCAGCAGGGTCACCATACGCCCACGCTTCGTCATCACTCCTCCACCAGGTCCGTCCCGCAGGTCAGGAACCCTGTGACCTGGGGCACTGTTCTGAAGGGAGCGTCCATGAGGGACGCGCCGAGCGAGGGTGCAATGAATGGAATGTGAAGAGGTTCTGATCCGCCTCTGGGAATATCTGGACCAGGAGCTTGGGCCGAAAGAGGCGAAGACGGTGCGGGACCACCTGGACGGCTGTGCCGGGTGTTACCCTGCATTTGGCTGCGGTCGTGCTCTGCTTCGTGTTCTGGCTCGACAACGGGCGAACTGTGGGGCTCCGCCAGGTCTGGTTCAGGCCGTTCGCTGGCGCCTCAGAGCCTCATGAAAGCTCAGCCAGGCGGCTCGGCATTCACTTCGTTGCGGATCCATTCCAGATAAGCCGGGTTGCCGCCGAGGATGGGGAGCGCGACAATCTCCGGCACATCATAGGGGTGTAGCTCCAGAATCCTTTGCTGCAGGGCTGGCAGTCGATCCATGGTGGTTTTGAAGTGGCAGTACCACTCCTCCGCGCGCTCCATCGAGCCCTTCCATGAAAACGTGCTGATCAGCGGGCCCTGCACCTGGGCACAGGCTGCCAGGTGTTCGGCCACGACAGTGCCGGCGGCGCGGTCAGCTCCGGTCTTGTCCGGCCAGGTTGTCGTAACCTGACAGCACCCCGTTGCCTCAAAAGTTCTCTGATCGGAGCCGATAGTTATATTCCGGCGTGCTAGCGTGAGGTCCCCGCGCCGGTTTTGGCCGGAAGTCCCACCGTTTCCGCGCCACGCTTCCCGTCGTTCAGAGGAGCAATCATCGTCCGCCAGCCGCTCTTGAACTGGACCGTCAGCAAGAGGCCCTGTGGATCGGCTTTTACATTGGCGACGTCAGGAAGGCTTCGGGCATACTTCTCGGCAGCCTCGGCCTGCCGGGCCAGCTCGGCTGGCGAAGAGCCTCGATGGGCCTGCCCAAATTCTCGAGCGATGGCGATCTCCTGCGCCTGCTCCCGCCCGTAGCGGGCATACTGATCAGCGGGAACCAGGCCGTCCTGATCGACCAGCCGGTCATCCAGGTCGTAGTCCCGGCAGGCCAACAGACTCACAGCTACCAGCAAGGCAGCAATGGAAACGCGCATTCCAAGTCCTCCAGCTGAGGGGCCAACGGCGACGCTTCAAAGTAAACTGCCGCTGCAATGGGCGTGCTGCCCCATGGTGGTATCGGCACTGCTCGTGTTTCAGCCGCTCGCAGTTTCGGCCCAGTCACCGGTTGCCCCCCTGGCCATCAATGAGCCCACCGTAATACGATGGTGGCACGGGGCAATTGTCCTCGGCGGCCTCTCGGGGCTCATGCTGTTGGACAATTCGACTCAGCGCTTTACTCAGGACCACCGCACCAGCTCCGGTGACGATCTCGCCTCCAGGCTACGTCACATTGGACAGCCTGAAGTGTACGGGACAGTTACGCTCGGGCTGCTCGGGGCCGGCCTCATCAGTGGAAATCACGAGATCACCCGCGCGGGCGGCAGGCTCGTTGGGACATTGTTGGTGGCGGGAACAACCTCCAACTTGGCCAAACTGGCCTTCGGACGCCCCAGACCGAACCAGAGCCTGGATGCCGATACCTACATCCCGTTCTCCGGTCGGGAGGCGATGCCGTCCGGCCATACCACCATGGCGTTTGCTCTGGCGACGGCTCTCTCCGACGACATTCACCGGCCCTGGGCCAGCGTTGGCCTCTACACTATGGCGACCGGGGTGGCCTGGTCTCGGATAAACGACAATCGGCATTGGCTGTCGGACGTGGCGGCGGGAGCGGTGGTAGGGGTTACCTCCGCCAAGCTGGTCAATGGACACTGGCGCATTTTCAATGTGCGCCCGCCGCAGTTTCTGCTGGGTCCGGGCAGCGCCGCGGTAGCCTGGGAGCTTAGCTTCTAATAAGGCTTTCCGGGTGCACGCATCAGGGTGGGTACGTAGATGAAATGGGTCATTGCGCTTCTGCTGGCTACGTCCCGCAGTCTTGCGGCTCAGGACACAGTGGAGGGACCGCTGGTGGTGTTCAATGCCGGCAGCCTGGCCAAGCCGTTCAGCGATTTGCTCAAGGCCTTCAAAGCCACCCATCCGAACGTCGATCCGGCTCAGGAGAATTCGGGAAGCCTCGAGGCAGCCCGCAAGTTGAGCGATCTGGGCAAGATTCCCGACGTAATCGGCGTCGCCGATTATGGCGTTATTGCCAAACTGCTCATTCCCCGGCATGCCAGCTGGTATGCCACCTTCGCCCGCAACTCGATGGTCTTGATCTACAGCGACCAGTCTACCGGGGCCAACGAAATCAACCCCGAAAACTGGTGGCAGGTGCTCCTTCGGCCGGGCATACGGGCAGGGCGTTCTGATCCATCGCTCGATCCCAACGGTTACCGGACGCTCATGGTATTTCAGTTGGCCGAGACATTCTATCGCCAGCCCGGTTTGGCCGGGAAGCTGGAGCGGGCGTTTCCCCCGCGCTATATGCGGCCCAAGGAGGCCGATCTCACCGCACTGGTTCAGGCCGGCGAGCTGGACTATTCCTGGTCCTATGCATCCATTGCCCGCACTGCCGGTCTGCACTACGTCGACCTGCCCGACGAGATTGACCTGAGTAGCCCCAGGCTGGCCAAGCAGTATGCCCAGGCATCTGTTCGGCTTCCGGCTGAGCATCGGGCCGGAGGGGACTCGGTCGAGTTCCGGGGCGAGCCGATAGTCTATGCCCTGACCATTCCCACCAAGGCGCCTCACCCTCGCACCGCCGAAGCCTTCGTCCGTTTCGTGCTTTCGCCCAAGGGTAAGGCCATCATCAAGCAGAACGGATTCACCCTGCTGGAGGAGCCTCTTGTGGCCGGCCCGGGAAAGCCGCCCGCCGGACTCTTCTGATTATCTTCACCAGACCTCTGGCTTCTGGTGCAGTGATGAGCGGTACCTCGAACATTCCCCACCCCCGCAATGAGCCGGTGCTCAACTATGCTCCGGGTTCGCCCGAGCGTACCGCCCTCAAGGCGGCGCTGGGATCGGTAGGTGCACGGCAGGCCGATATTCCCGCGGTAGTAAACGGGCGGGAGATTCGAACCGGCAACACCCACGACGTGGTTTCGCCTCATTGTCACGGGCGGGTGCTGGCCAAGGCCCATCAGGCCGACCGGGGCACCATCGAGAGCGCGGTCGAGTCCGCGGTCCAGTCCCAACAGGACTGGGGCCATTGGCGGTTCGAAGACCGCGCCGCCGTCTTCCTCAGGGCCGCTGAGATGCTGGCCGGCAGCCATCGGCAGCTCCTGAACGCGGCAACGATGTTGGGCCAGAGCAAAACGGCATATCAGGCCGAGATTGACAGCGCCTGTGAGCTGATCGATTTCCTTCGCTTCAACGTGCACTACGCCGAACGCATCTACGCCGAGCAGCCAGACTCGGCGCCCGGCGTCTGGAACCGTCTCGATCACCGGCCGCTGGAGGGGTTCGTGTACGCCATCACGCCGTTCAACTTCACGGCTATTGGCGGAAACCTGCCGACCGCGCCTGCCCTGATGGGAAACGCAGTGGTCTGGAAGCCATCGGCCACGGCGATCTTGAGCAATTGGTACTTCTACCGGCTCCTGGTGGAGGCGGGTCTGCCGCCCGGCGTGATCAACTTTCTCCCCGGCGATTCGATCGAAGTGAGCGATGTTCTGCT
>DATFQK010000070.1:0-3080 GCA_035264345.1 Gemmatimonadales bacterium
CGTGCCGGGACACAACACCTATTGGTGGGTGCTGATCGATCCCAGCGGCGAGACCGGCAAATCGAGGTTCATCTCCGACTCGGTGAAGGCCGACGGCACCCTGTATTACGTTGAGCGTAGACTCGAGGTATACAAGTATCCCCAAGGGTCATTCAGGCACGCCATTGCACGCTGGCTCTGGCTCCCCGATGACGAGACCTCGAAAGGCACTTGCACCTCGAGTTCGGGATGTAAGTAGGAATTACAGCCGGGCGGCGTAGTCGGGGCGCACGATCAGCTCGCCGCCCTGGATGATCTCCCGGTCCCAGGGAAGGATGATGAAGTTGTCGGTCTCGAAGGCGTGGAAATCGGGCGCGTAATCGCCGGTCTTGAATGACACCGCGCTCCGCACCTCCGAGGGCTTGAGCGCCCGCACCTCGCTCAGGGCGAGCTTCATGGTGCTCCCGGTGTCGCAGGTCTCGTCCACCACCAGCACTCGGCGGCCTTTGATGGAAGGTGGTGGACCGGACACGAGAATCGGCTGCGAATCCGCCTCCTTCCGGGTGACCACCATCGAGGTGAAGTCACACTGCAGAATCGAGGCGACCACCACCCCGGGGATGACGCCGGCCTTGGCGATGCCGAGCACGATCTCGGGCTGATACTCCCGGGCGACGCGCAGCGCCAGCGCGCGGCAAAGCTCGCCGAAGAACGGCCAATCGACTTCCAGTACTCCTCGCGAGCTGGGCGCGCTACGGCGCATGCGTTTCTCCTCAGGGATGACTTACCAACCTACCCGGTAAAACCAAAAACGCCACTTCTCCCTCGCATTTGCGGGTCCGTTTCCTCAGGACTATCTTAGGCCTTCCCCAACGCCTTGCGCCCATTCGACTTTGCTCGGAGACTCCCCCTCGGCATGAGCTTCTGGCGTCGCATGTTCGGTAAGGGATCGCGGGAGACCGTGGCCCCCCAACGACTGGATTATCTCAACGAGGGTCTGGCCCTGGAACGTCAGGGCGATTTCGAGGCGGCGCTCACCTCCTACCGGCTTGCCTTTCGGGACAATCCGGCCGACTCACGCATCCTGCTCAACATGGCGATCGCGTGCACCAAGACCGGTCAGGAAGAGGAAGCCATCCGGCACTACAAGAGAGCCCTCGAGCTGGACGACTCGCTCGGTGGAGCGCACTACGGCGTGGCATTTCTGCTGAAGAAGCGGGGCGACATCCAGGAGGCCGCCAAGCACCTCCGCGCGTTCCTCGCCCGCCCTCCCAAGGGGGCCGACGCCGACCGGTGGGTGCGCCACGCCGAGTCGGTCCTCCGCGAGATTGCAGGCAGCCCCGCTTCGGAGACGCTGTGAGCCGTTCGGCTCTCCTGCTTTCCCTCCTGCTGGTGCTCGGCTGTAGCGATCTGACAGAAGAAGAGGGCGGGGCGGTAGCGCTGCAGATCACTCAGCCAGCATCCACCACTCTCCAGGTCGGAGAATCGATGGCCCTCACGGCCCAGGCGCTGGGGAAGGATGGCAACCCGGTGGACGCCACGATTTCCTGGCGGGCCCCCGACCCGACGCTCACGGTGGAGGAGACCACCGGCGTGATCACCGGGGTCTCGCCCGGCCCCGGCCGGGTGCAAGCTTTTGCCGGCAGTCTGTCCTCAGGACTGCTGCAATTTACAGTCACCGCCTCGGCCGACACCCTGATCGTCGCCGATTCCGTGTTCACCGTCGCCCCAGGCGAGACGGCCTCCCTGCCCCTGGTGGCCCAGATCCAGAGCTTCAACCCGGCGGGACCGCTGGCAGCGTGGCCGGTGATCTACACCATTACCGATCCGCCCGAGGTGATCCCCCACCTGGTGGAGCTTCCGGGAGGCGTGGTTACCGACACAGTCAGCACTGGCACGGATGGTGCGGTCACGACAGTGACCCTCAACCGAGTCGCTCTTGCTCAACCAGACACCGCCATCGTCGAGGTACGCTCCTTCCGCTCTGGCGGAGCCCCCGTACCCGGCTCCGGACAGCGGTTCATCGTCATCTTCCAGTAGCGTGTCGGCGCCCGCGGCGCGAACCCTCAACGAGCTCTACTTCGGGGCGCTGGCGCGGTTCGGCACCCGGCCGGTGGCCGCCCGCTCCAAGCGCGACGGCCAGTGGCTCGACCTGAGCTACCCCGATCTGGCCAACCGGGTGCAGGACCTGAGCCTCGGCCTGCACGAGCTGGGCATTCGCCCAGGCGACCGGGTTGCCATTCTGTCGGAGAATCGCCCCGAGTGGGCTATCGCCGATTACGCCTGCCTCACCGCACGCTGCACCGACGTTCCGATCTATCCCACGCTCCCGCCCAAGCAGGTGGAGCACTGTCTCTGCGATTCGGGCGCGGTCGCGGTGTTCGTATCCACCCGCCACCAGCTGGACAAGCTGCACAGCATCCGGACGCGGGTGCCGGCGCTCCGGCACATCATCGCGTTCGAGGACGATGCCGTGGGAATGGACGTGAAGAGCGTGGGCCAGGTCATCGCGTTGGGGCGGGCCTCGCGGGTGCGGCATCCTCGCTGGAAGGATGATGCCCTTGCCGTTCAACCCGAAGACCTGGCCACGCTGATCTATACCTCCGGCACCACCGGTGAGATGAAGGGCGTGATGCTGACCCACGGCAACATTGCCTTCGACGTGTCCACCTGTTGCCAGCTCTTCACCTTCAGCCAGAACGACGAGTGCCTCTCCTTCCTGCCGCTCTCTCACATCTTCGAGCGGATGTTCGGGCACTACTGCATGTTCCATTCGGGCGTGATCATCAACTACGCCGAGAGCGTGGACACCGTTGCGCTCGATATGGAGCACTGGCGTCCCACCCTGATGGCATCGGTGCCGCGGTTGTATGAGAAGATTTACGCCAGGGTGCTGGAGCGGGTGCGGAGCGGCTCGAGGGTCCGGCAGCAGCTCTTCTTCTGGGGCAAGAATGTGGGCGAGAAGTGGGTGGAGCAGCGGCTGGAGCGGGGGCGGGTGTCCCCAGCGCTGGCGCTGCAGCATTGGGTGGCCGACCATCTGGTGTTTGCCAAGCTTCGGGCCCGTACCGGCGGACGGATCCGGTTTTTCATCTCGGGCGGCG
>DATFQK010000071.1:0-3852 GCA_035264345.1 Gemmatimonadales bacterium
GCGGTCTCCGACGTTTACCAGGACCTCTACGGCGAGGGGAGCTTCACCGGCAAGGGAGTCTACGACGTCGCGGCGTTCGAGCAGGCGACCCGGGGCCGGTTTCCCGAGAACACGCTGTTGTCCCACGATCTGATCGAGGGCAACTACGCCCGCGCCGGGCTCGCCACGGACGTGATCGTTTACGACGACTACCCCACCCGCTATCTCACCTACACCCGCCGCAAGCACCGCTGGATTCGGGGCGACTGGCAGCTCCTCCCCTGGCTCCGCCGCCGGGTGCCGGGCCCACAGGGCAGCGAGCCTAACCGGCTCTCGCTGCTCTCCCGCTGGAAGATCGTGGACAATCTCCGGCGCAGTACGACCGAGCTGGCGCAATTGATCTTCCTGGTGGCCGGCTGGACCCTGCTGCCGGGCTCGCCGATCCGCTGGACTCTGCTCGCACTGGGCGCGATCGCGGCACCGTGGATCGTGTCTCTGCTGCTGGCGCTGGTGCGGCCTCCGCTGGATAAGTCGTGGCGGGCCTACTACGCCGCGGTGGGACGAGACGTCATCACCAGTATCCAGCAGGTGGCGCTCGCCGTGGTGTTCCTGCCCCACCAGGCGTGGGCCTCGGCCGATGCGATCGTCCGCACCCTCTGGCGGATGGGCGTCAGCCGCCGATACCTCCTGCAGTGGCAGACCGCATCGCAGATCGAACGGGGAACGGCGAGCTCGCTCTCGGCCCTGTGGCGTCACCTGTGGCCCGCGGTGGCCCTGGCGGTCGCCATCCTGGTGCTGCTGGCCTGGCGTCATTCTGAAGCGGCGCTGCTGGACTGGCGCTACGTGGTCGGCGTGTTGCCGCTGATCCTGGCCTGGATTGCGGCGCCGTTCGTCGCCAAGGCGCTGGCCGCTCCTGCGCTCCCCCGCGAGCTGAGACTCGCCGCCGAGGGACGGCGGGCGATGCAGCGTTACGCCCTGCTCCATTGGAGCTTCTTCGACCGCTTCGTCAACGAGCAGACCAACTGGCTGGCACCTGACAACTTCCAGGAGGACCCCAAGCCGGTGGTGGCGATGCGCACCTCGCCCACGAATATCGGGCTTCAACTGCTGGCCACGGTGAGCGCCCGCGACCTGGGCTTCATCCCGCTCGATGACATGGTCCGCCGGCTGGAGCTGGCGTTCCGCACCCTGGAGCGGATGCGGCGGCTGCACGGCCACTTCTACAACTGGTACGACCTGACCGACCTGCGAGTGCTGGAGCCGGCCTACATCTCCACGGTGGACAGCGGGAACCTGGCCGGTCACCTCATCGCTCTGAGACAGGCCTGCCTGGCCATCGCGGAAGAGTCACCGCTCAAGGGACGGATCGGACGAGCGATAGACGTGGCGTTGCTCCTGACGGAAGAACAGCGCCGGAAAGCAATCCCGACCCATCCCGCGCTGAAACGGATCCTCACTATCCGGCGACAGCTCGCTCAAGCGGGACGGGAGAATCCTTCGGCCGAAGCGCTCTCCCGGCTGGCCCACGTGCTCCGGCGCTACGAGTCGGAGATCGGATCGGCCAGTGTCGATAGTGAAGAGGTTGAGGCCCTGACCGAGTGGACCTCGTGGAGTCTGCGGCTGATTTCCGGGCACCAGGAGTGGATGAAGAAGCTGGGCGCAAGTCAGGAGTCACGAGTCATGAGTCACGAGTCCGAAGTTGGGAAGGCCTCGGGGCAGGCGACTCGCGACTCGCAGCTCGCGACTCCTACGCTCGGCCAGATGGCCCCTACCTCACCCGCCGCGGCCGACGTGCTGCACCGGCTGGAGGCCATCGCGGAACGAGCATACCAGTATGCCATGGAGATGGACTTTCGCGTCCTGTTCGATCAGCAGCGGCAGCTCTTCACCATCGGCTTTGCGGCGAATACCCACACGCCCGACCCGTCCTACTACGATCTGCTCGCCTCCGAGGCCCGGCTGGCCAGCTATGTCGCCGTGGCCAAGAACGACGCGCCGGTGGACCACTGGTTCCGGCTGGGCCGCACCCTGACCTACGCTGCCGGAGAGCCGGCGCTGGTGTCGTGGAGCGGCAGCATGTTCGAGTACCTGATGCCGATGCTGGTGATGCGATCCTTTCCCAGCACGGTGCTGGCCCAGACCACCAAGGGCGCGCTCAAGCGCCAGGTGGCGTACGGCGGCGAGCGCGGCGTGCCGTGGGGCGTGAGCGAGAGCGCCTACAACGTGCGCGACCGCTATCACACCTATCAGTACCGCCCCTTCGGCGTCCCCGATCTCGCCTTGAAGCGCGGATTGGGCCGGGAGCTGGTCGTCGCGCCCTACGCCTCACTGCTGGCCGGGATGATCGATCCCCAGCGCGCGCTCAGCAACCTGCGGGACCTGGAGGAGCTCGGCACGCTGGGTCCCTACGGTTTCCGCGAGGCCGTGGACTACATCCGGCCGGAGCCCGAGACGGAGTACGCGGTGGTCAAGGCCTTCTTCGCCCATCATATCGGCATGAGCCTGGTGGCCATGACCAACGTGCTGACCAACAACGTCTGGCAGCGCCGCTTCCACGCCGATCCGATGGTGCGGTCCGCCGAGCTGCTGCTGCATGAGCGGATCCCTCGCCGTCTGGTGGTGCAGGAACCGCAGGCCGTTCGCCCCGACGAGGCGATGCCGGAAGCCGACGTGGAGCGCCCCTCGGTGCGGGAGCTGGACACGCCGGACACACCGCACCCCCACATCGCGCTCCTGGGCCACGAGCCCTACACCATCATGGTGAGCCACTGCGGCGCGGGATACAGCCGCTACGAGGAGCTGGCGGTGAGCCGCTGGCAGTCCGACGGCACCCGCGACCACACCGGGCAGTTCTGCTATCTCAAGGATCTCTCGACCGGGCGGGTCTGGTCGGCGGCACACCAGCCGGTCTGCGCGCCGGCCGACATCTACCAGGCGCTGCTAGCCACCGACCGGGTGACCTTCCACCGCATTGACGGCCCCATCGAGACCAGCACCGAGATCGCGGTGGTGCCGGAGGACTGGGCCGAGGTGCGGCGGGTGACGGTCACCAATATCAGCGACGAGAGCCGCGAGGTGGAGCTGACCAGCTACGGCGAGATCGTGCTGGCGCCACCCGAGTCAGACCGCGCCCACCCGGCGTTCGGCAACCTGTTCGTCGAGACCGAGTGGCACGACTGGTGTACCGCGATCACCGCAACCAGACGGGCCCGCTCTTCCAAGGAGAGGCCGCTCTGGTGCGTGCACGTGATGGCCGACGGAGGAGAGAATGTGGGGCCGGTGAGCTGGGAGACCGACCGCTCCCGTTTCATCGGTCGGGGACACAGTACCCGGGATCCGATCGCGCTGCAGGAAGACGGCCCGCTCTCGGGTACCACGGGATCGGTGCTGGATCCCATATTCGCGCTGCGCACCCGGGTTCACCTCCGCCCGGGACGCTCCACCTCCGTGGCGTTCACCACCCTGGTTGCCGCCAGTAGCGATCGGGCCTTCGAGCTGGCCGACCGCTACCGCGATCCTCACGCCGCGCAGCGGGCGCTGGACCTGGCCTGGGCCTCGAGCCAGGTGGAGCTCCGCGAATTCAACCTCACGCCGGCCGATGCCGCCGTGTTCCAGGAACTGGCGGCGCATCTGCTTTACGGCAGTCCCGCGCTCCGGCCGCCACAGCCCGAGCTTCGGCGGAACCGCGGCTCGCAGCAGCTGCTCTGGGGCCTGGGCGTCAGCGGCGACTGGCCCATCCTGCTGGCCACCATCGACTCTCCGGAGGGATTGCCGACACTGCGTCAGGTGTTGGCCGCGCATCGCTACTGGCGGCGACGGGGGCTGATGATCGATCTGGTGGTGCTGAACGCGCATCCGCCGAGCTACCTGCAG
>DATFQK010000072.1:0-2790 GCA_035264345.1 Gemmatimonadales bacterium
CCGGCTGACCGGGGTGGAGCTGGAGGGTTCACTCCTGGGCAACAGCGTCATCCTGGAGAATTTCCGGGGAAGTGCGAGCCTGGGCGACCATTCCGAAGCGACCGCCAACCGGGCCTGATGCCCAACTCCTCGGTTGACGACCTCTGCCGGTCCTATCTGGATCTCAAGTACCATTTCGATCCAGCCTCCGCGAGCTCGGCAGGCCTGGTCAGCGCCGACAGCCGGCTGGGCAGGTTCGACGTCGAGACCACCCGAGAGCACCTCTCGGCTCTCCGGTCGGTGTCTGCTGCGATCGAGGAGTTGGAAACCGACGATCTCCCGACCGAGATCGACCGCACGGCGCTGCTGGGAGACATTCGCAGCACCGGACATCGCTTCGCCGAGGAGCAGCCCCACGTCCGGAATCCGGGGTTCTGGCTTTCCCACTTGTTCCAGGCTCTATACTCGCTGTTGACCCGGAGTGAGCCGGAGCCTGCGGTCCGGGCATCGGCGGTCCTGGCCCGGCTGCGAGATACCCCAGCGTTCCTGGAGGCGGCCCAGGCTACCATCGATGAGCCGCCGGCGGTCTTTGTAGATACCGCGCTCGCCATGCTCCCTGGCGGCGGACAGCTCGTTGCCCAGCTCGTTGCCGGCTTCGGCGGCGTGGCTGATCAACTCGCCGACGAGCTCAAGCAGTCGGGAGAAGAGGCGCTCAAGGCGCTGGTCCAGTTCGGCACCGCGCTGCGCGACCGGATCGAGCCCGCCTCGGACCCGCAGGCCTTTGCGGTTGGCGAGCAGCAATTCAGCCGGAGACTGCAGCACGAGCACGCGCTGATGGCTGGCCCTGGAGAGTTGTGGCGGTACGGGCAGCGGCTGCAGGAGGAGACGACGCAGGAGCTCGCCACCCTGGCTCGCCAGCTCGACGGACGGCCCTGGCGAGAGGTGGTCGAGAGGCTCCAGGCCGAGTCGCCACCACCAGGGGAGCTACTCTCCACCTATGCCTCGGAAGTCGAGAGGGTCTGCGGGTTCGTAACCGAGCGTGGGCTGGTCACGGTGCCGGGGAGCGGAGTGGACGTGGTGCCGACGCCGGCCTATCTCGCCGGGCTGGTGCCGTTCGCCGCCTATGAGCCGCCGCCGATTTATCTGGAGCAGCACCGGGGCCGATTCTATGTAACTGAGCCCGACTCCAAGCTCCCACCGGCAGCTCTGGCCCAGCAACTCCGGGGACATTGCCGGCACGCGCTGCCGGTAATGGTGGCGCATGAGGTATACCCCGGCCACCATCTTCACCTGGTGACCCTGCAAGGACTCGGCTCCGAGGTTCGCCGCCACGTCTGGACCCCGATCATGGTGGAGGGCTGGGCCCTCTACTGCGAGCAGCTGATGGAGGAGGCAGGCTATTATCAGACCCCCGAGACGCGGCTGTTCCGCCTGGTCAACCTGCTGTGGCGAGCCATCAGAGTGGTGCTCGATGTCGGGCTGCATACCCGCGGAATGACGCCGGCTCAAGCCACCGATTATATGGTGGAGCACCTGCCAATCGAGCGGCCCAATGCCGAGGCGGAAGTCCGGCGATATTGCGCGTGGCCCACATACCAGTTGTCCTATGCCGTCGGACGACGGGAGCTGCTGAGCCTGCGACAGTCATACCAGCAGCGCGCCGGTGGAGGCGGCAATCTCCGCGGGTTTCACGATGATCTGATGCAGTATGGGGGGCTGCCGGTTTCCCTGGCTCGCTGGGGCATGGAACTGCCGGAGTAACCATGAAGATCACCGTCCTGACGTATCTCGATAGCGACGACGAGAACTCGAAGGATTACGAGGCGGTCGTTCCCCAGGTCGCCAAGGCCCTGCGGAGCCTGGGACATCGGGTGTCCATCCTCGGCGCGCACGCAGACGTCAAGCGGCTCATTGCCGGGCTCTCTCGCCGCAAGCCCGACCTGGTCTTCAATCTCATGGAGATGTTCGGAGACAATGTCTTCGGGGACATTCCGGTGACCGGCCTGCTCGATCTGCTCGGGCTCAAGTACACGGGTAGTGGCCCCGGCGAGCTGTATCTCAGCCAGGACAAGGGCCTGACCAAGAAGCTTCTCGCCTTCGAGGAGATCCTCTATCCGCGCTTCGCGGTCTTCTCTCGGCAGCAGGCGTTCGAGACGGGCGGCAATCTTCGGATGCCGCTCTTCGTCAAGCCGCTCCGCTCCGACTCTTCGATCGGCATCGGGGGCAAGTCGCTGGTGCACGACGCCGGCGCACTGATGGAACGGGTTACCGCCATTCGGAAGGAGCTCAACGATTCGGCATTAGCTGAGGAATTCATCGATGGCCGGGAGTTCTACGTCGGGGTGCTGGGAAACTCCCAGCCCCGGGCGCTGCCGCCGGTCGAGGTGGATTTCACCGGCTTCCCCGAGGGGGCTCCGAAGGTGCTGGACAGCAAGGCCAAGTGGGACGAGCGAAGCAAGGAGTTCAAGGGTACCAAGTCGATCATGGCGAACCTTCCCGACGAGCTCAGGGCCCGGCTGCAGAAGGTCGCGGTAGACGCCTACCGGGCGCTCCGGGTTCGCGACTATGGCCGGGTGGACCTACGGCTCACTGATACCGGCGAGATCTACGTGCTCGAGGTGAACGCCAGCTGTTATCTCGAGCGCTCCAGCGAATTCGCAATGTCAGCCGGCGCCGCGGGGATCGAGTACCCCAAGCTGATCGAGCGGATTGTGGAGCTGGCCCTTGAGCGGTATAAAAGGTAGACGGGAAGGACGGGAAGTCGGGAATGACGGGAAGGTATGATGGACGCATACTTTACCGACCTTCCCG
>DATFQK010000073.1:0-2563 GCA_035264345.1 Gemmatimonadales bacterium
TAGCCAGCAGCGAAGTTCGGGTGGCGGGATCAGCAACGGTGGCCAGTGCCAGCTCTTGAACTGTGGGAACCAGGGCGCCGATTGCGCCGCTCGCGGCTATGAAGGCAAGTCGCCCGTCCGTTGCCGCCGCCGCCGACTCGAGTGACTCGGTGCGCTGCTCGCCCGTAGCTGTGAGATTGCAACTCAGGCTGCGCTGCCGCCCTCCGGCTGGGGGAAGTACGGCAAGACAAACATCGTGATCTCGAGTGCCTTCGAACTGAGCCGAGTACAAGAGCGCGGACCCGTCCGGCAGCCAGGCGGCCCGCCGGTCGGGTCCGTGATTGAGGGTGAGTTGTATCGGTGGAGTGGGATCGAACGGGGCGTCGGTACCGAAGTCCTCGGGGGTGAACGGCTCACTGTGTCCGCACCCCGCCAGACTGAAAATGGTCACCAGCACAAGCCGGCCTCCGAGACGTCGGTGCTGCCGAGGGACGGCGGATTGTGTCATCGGTGTGTCAAACCGGTGAGAGATCGTCATGGTGACGCCGCTGCCTGAAAGGTTCGCACATCGAGAGGAAAGCATTGCTGATCTGTGGGTTGCATCGGGCAAGCGGCCGCGCTTTGCCCTATAATAGATCATGAACCCGGCCACTAACGCCATGCCCGGTTGTTCCGACCTCGTTGCGCTGCGATGATCTTCAAGCGTTTGTTCGACCCCAGGCTCGCTCAGGCCAGCTATCTGCTCGGCTGCTCTTCCACCCGTGAAGCCCTCATCGTCGACCCCAACCGGGATATCGACCGATACCTCGAGGCGGCGGCTCAGGAAGGGCTTCGAGTTGCCCACGTCACCGAAACTCACATCCATGCCGACTTCGTCTCCGGGGCGCGCGAACTGGCGCACCGGGCCGATGCTCGGCTGTATCTCTCCGCCGCCGGCGGACCAGACTGGCAGTATCGCTATGCCGCCGAGGCGCGGGCCACGAGCCTGAATGAGGGTGACAGGATCATGGTGGGACAGGTCGAAGTGCGCACCCTGCATCTGCCTGGGCATACGCCGGAACATCTGGTGTTTCTGGTCACCGACACTGAGGTCGCCGGTGAACCAATGGGCGCGCTCACCGGAGACTTTGTGTTTGTGGGAGACGTGGGTCGGCCCGATCTGCTGGAGCGCGCGGTCGGGTCGCAAGGCACCATGGTAACCAGTGCTCGCCAGCTCTACCAGTCGGTCCAGCGCTTCCGCGGATTCAGCGATTACCTCCAGATCTGGCCCGGCCATGGCGCCGGGTCGGCGTGCGGGAAGTCGTTGAGCGCGGTGCCACAGTCCACCCTTGGCTATGAGAAGCGGTTCAACTGGGCTTTCGGCATCGAACATGAGAACGACTTCGTGCGCGCCGTGCTGGCCGGCCAGCCGGATCCTCCGCGGTACTTTGCCGAAATGAAGCGGATCAATCGGGAAGGTCCGCGGTTCCTGGGCCAGCTGCCCCGGCCCGACCGGCTCTCGCCGGAGAGTCTGATGTCCGTGCTCCGGTCCGGCAGCACGGTGGTGGACACCCGCAGCTCCGACGAGTATGGGCGAGGGGCTATCCCGGGAACGATCAACATCCCGAATACTCGAGCCTTTCCCACCTGGGCCGGCTCATTGCTTCCCTACGACCGCGAGCTCTACCTGATCGTTCCGGAAGCCGGTGATCACGCGGTGGAAGAGCTGGCCGGGACCCTGGCCGGAATAGGATTGGATCGGGTGGCCGGGTACTTCGGGAGCGAAGTTCTGGGTCACTGGCGGAACTCCGGGGGCGAGCTACAGACTATTCCCGTGGTGACACTTGAACAGCTGAGTACCCGGGGCAGGAACGGCGAAATATTGCTCGATGTGCGTGGGGCGGGGGAGTGGGACGCCGGCCATCTTCCGGGATCGCTGAATCTGCCGGTGGCCGAGCTGAGGCCACGGCTCGACGAAATACCGCGGGGACGCCCGCTGATCGTGCACTGTCAAACGGGAGCGCGCGCCGCTATCGCTGCCAGCCTGCTCCGGGCCGAAGGCTTCGAGGATGTCCGCCTCTTCCGGGGCGGCTTCGCCCAATGGCAAGCGGCCGGACGGCCCGTCGGACTCGCCATCCTGAAACCCTGACCCGGACAAGACCATGCTCAAGGAATTCAAGGCCTTTGCATTGCGCGGCAACGTGCTCGATCTCGCGGTTGGCATCATCATCGGAGGCGCGTTCGGCACCATCGTCAAGTCTCTAGTGGACGACATCATCATGCCCCCGATTGGACTGGCCCTGGGCGGTCTCGACTTTGCCAATCTTTTTGTGGTACTCAAGGCTGGGGAGAAGGCTGCGCCGCCCTACGCCACCATCGCCCAGGCGCACAACGCCGGCGCCGTTACCCTGAACTACGGCCAGTTCATCAACAACGTGGTCACCTTCATCATCGTGGCGTTTGCCGTCTTCCTGATCGTGCGAGCGGCCAACCGGCTGAAGCCTGCCGACGCCGCGGTTCCCTCCACGAAGGACTGCCCCTATTGCCGGATGGCGATTCCGGTCGCCGCCAGCCGCTGTCCCCACTGTACCAGCGAACTGCGGGC
>DATFQK010000074.1:0-2833 GCA_035264345.1 Gemmatimonadales bacterium
TGTGCGCCGTTAGATCGGCATACCACTCGGGCGCAATGGCGCGGATCCGGGGCAAACGATGCCAGGCAACTGAGGGAAAGTCATGGTGCTCGTTATGGTATCCGACGTTGAACGTCACGAGATTCAGCTTGCCGTAGTAGCTGAAGGTTTCCTGTTCTCCCTCGTCGACGAGATAATGCCGCTGGATCCAACGGGCGCCCAGCGGGTGCAGGCCGATGGAGAAGAAGAACGCCAGCACCAGGTAAGCGAGCGATTTAGGTCCCCACAGCAAATAGACCGCCAGGTTGACGCCGATCTGGATGACGAGGTTCGTGGCGGTCCAGACATCGAGCGGTGGCACTGCCTTCACCCGAAACGAGCGCACCGCCTGGAACAGCGGATAGAACAGGAGCCAAAGCGCCTTTCCCAGGGGTGAGCGGCCGATCAGCCGAGCCTCCCAAATGCTGGGTATGTCGGCATCCAGGTCGTAGACGCCCTGATAGGCGTGATGCTTCAGGTGGTACTTCTGAAAGGAGAAGGAGCCCGGTACAAAGAGCGGCAGGTTAGCAATGATGCCGGTGAGAACATTCGGCAGCCGTCGCCGGAAGACGAGACGGTGGGCGCATTCATGGATCATGACGAACAGCCCGTGGCTGGCAAATGCCCCAACGGTGTAGGCCAGCGCAAATACGAGCCAGATCGGGCGGTGGGCCACAAACCAGGCAACGCCGAACTGCAGCGTCACTAATCCCAGGATGCCCCAGAAGGTGACCGGGCTTGATCCGATAAGGCTCCGGATCTCAGGATGGCGACGGAGTATCTGTTTGGTGCGGTCGCGGTGAGGCTCGGGGCCAGCGGAATAGGAAAATCCGGAGTGATGCTCGGACAACAAGCTCTCGTCGTAAAGAGGGAATGTCTTCGGGAAACTGGGCAAGCGGACCCGGACTGCGCTGTGTAATATACGAATCTTGAGCGCTGGACACTAGCTGCGCATTCGGCGCCCTTGCTCTTTGACGGCTCTGGGGCAAACATCCAACTTGGACGCCCTCAGCGTCCCAATCCTCCCTTCTCGAGACTCCCATGTTCCTGCTCAGCCTGGCTCTCCTCACGCTCCCGGTCGACAGCGCAGTGGTGCGGGACATAGAAGTTGCCGATGGCGAGACCCTCCGCACGACGTCCATCGGGACCGGCCAGCCGATCGTTCTGATTCCCGGGGTCTTTGGTGGTGCATTTGGCTATCGAAAAATCACTGGACCACTGGTAGCCCAGGGCTATCGTACGATAGTCGTGGAGCCGCTCGGCTACGGCTCGTCCTCTCATCCCAAGAAGGCGGACTACTCGTTCGGCGCGCAGAGCGACCGGGTGGCCCGCACCCTCGACCAGTTGAGCATCAAGCGTGCCCTCATTGTCGCCCAGTCCAGCGGGGCCGCCATTGCCTTTCGCCTCGCGGTCAAGCGGCCTGACCTGGTGCGGGGCCTTCTCTCCATCGATGGCGGGCCGGCCGAGAGCGCGGCCACGCCGGGAATGAAGAAGGCATTCAAGTTCGGCGGCGGGTTGGTCAAGCTCACCATGGACGAATCCAGGCTGAGACATGAGGTGCGGCGTGAGATCGTGAAGAACTCGGGAGACTCCAGCTGGGTAACCGACGCAGTGGTGCGCCGCTACACCGCCGGGCAAACCGCCGATCTCGGCGGGTCGATCGATGCGTTCCACCAAATGGCCAAATCGAAGGAGAACACCTCGCTGGCCGATCGGCTTCATCAGTGTCTGGCGCCGGTGCTGTTGCTGGTGGGTTCAGTGGCCCATCCATCAGAGATCCCCGATGAACAGCGGCAGCTGCTCAAAACCAGGCTTCGCGCTTTCAGGATCGAAACTGTCCGCGGGGCAGGCCAGTTTATTCAGGAAGAGCAGCCTCCCGTCGTGCTCTCTGCCATAACGCGGCTGAACCGGGTTGCGCGCTAGCCGGAGAAATCCATTGCCCTCGTAGGCAGAGTATGCTATCTTCGCTGTCAGCGAGGACAGGGGACTGGCTTGGCGCCGGTCCTTTTTTTGGGCGATAGTTCCTGGCGCAGCAGCGCCGCTGTCGCCGGCCCGCGTGGGGGCTGAACCCACGTACAACGTAGTCGGCAGTGCGGCACGTCCGGCTCCGATTACCAGTCTCAGGAGTAGGACATGGCACGCACCACCGGCACGGTCAAGTGGTTCAATGACGCGAAGGGCTTTGGCTTCATCACCCCCGAGGACGGTCAGAAGGACTGCTTCGTGCACCACTCGGCCATCTCAGGCCAGGGCTTCAAGAGCCTGACCGAAGGCGATCGAGTCGAATTCGACGTCGTGCAGGGCCAGAAGGGCCCCGCCGCAGAGAACGTCACAAAGATCGCGAAGTAAGTCTTCGTTGATTTGGATGACGGCCGGTTCCTCTGGAACCGGCCGTTGTTTTTTGGGTGGCGCCTACCGTCTTCTATATCAGTTGAACCGGAACAGCGGTGGGAAGCCGATGACAACGATCGCGGCCCAAAGAGAGTACGCCGGCAGGTAGGCAGTCTGCCAGCGCTCGAGCCCGGCAAAGGAGCCACGGCCGCGGAGAAACCGGACGTAGAGCACGGCGGACCACCCCAGGTTCACCAGCAGGATCACGTTCTCGCCCAGCGCGGCCACGCGGTTTGGAGTAAAGCCGAACTCAGAGATGCGAGCTCCGATCGCTGCCAGGGCAAAGGCATCCGCGATCAGCGCAGTGGCCAGGAGCAGCACCAGCAACAGATCGAAGGCACCGGGCGGCGCTTCGGGGTCTCGCGCGGAAATGGAGTACAGCAGCAGACCCAATACCAGCACCAACAGCAGGTCGAAGGCAATC
>DATFQK010000075.1:0-9526 GCA_035264345.1 Gemmatimonadales bacterium
CCCGGTTTAGAGCGAAGGCACGTGAAATTGGCGTACTCCCCGCAGCTCGGCGGAGTCTGGGTCTATCCGCGGGCGCCGGCTAACCCCTGTACTAGTTGTTTACGGTCGCTATACTCTATTGAAGGGGAGTTGAGCGGGCTCAGCTTCACCAGGCCCGGCCCACCCGATAACGTTTTCTCCAGCAATGAATTAGAAGGCCTGTGCTCGACCCGTGGTCACCCGAGCCGATGGCGGCATCGGGGGAAAGCGGACACCGCGCCGGGTGGAGGGATTGCACCACGAAGATCGCCATGGTCGCGGCCTGTCCCTACCCGGCACGCCGGGGTACGCCCATTCGGATCCAGCGACTGGCGGAGGGCATGGCTGCGCGCGGACACCAAGTCCACGTGGTGACCTATCACTACGGGAGCTCCGACCCGGGTCCCGCGCTCTCGGTTCACCGAATCCCTCAGATCAAGTCCTACCAGAACCTGTCGCCCGGCCCCACCTACGTGAAGCTGGCGCTGCTCGACCCGCTGCTTACCCTCAAGCTGTGGCAGGTGCTCCGGCGGCATCAGGTGGACGTCATTCACGCCCACCACTTCGAAGGACTGCTGGTGGCCGCCGCTGCCCGACTTCGGCGGCAGATCCCGCTGGTCTTCGACGCACATACTCTGCTGACGTCGGAGCTGCCCTTCTATCCGCTCCGACTCCCTCGCTGGGTCACCAATCGCATTGCCGGTTCGTTCGACCGGCGGCTCCCCGGTATGGCCGACCACGTCATCACGGTCACGGAACGGATTCGTCAACGGCTGCTTCGCTTCGGCCGGGTTCCCGAAGAGCGGGTATCAGTGGTGCCGAACGGTGTGGAGTGCGACCTCTTCTCCGACAGCCGGAATCGCGCCGCCAAGACAGCCAACGGCCGTCCAACCCTCATCTTCACCGGCAACCTGGCTCCCTATCAGGGCATCGATCTCATGCTCCTGGCGCTGCGCAAGGTGCTGAACCGAAGAAGCGACGTCCAGCTCAAGATCGTTACCGACTCATCGTTCGAGCAGTACGACGCGCTGGCGCGCGAGCTCGGCGTTTCCGGTTCGATCGAGCTGGTCCGGGCCCAGTTCGAGGACATCCCCATGCTGCTGGCCGGCGCGACGGTGGCGGTGAACCCGCGCACCGCGTGCGACGGCATCCCGGTCAAGCTCCTGAACTACATGGCGGCGGGCAAGCCGGTGCTGTCTTTTGCCGGATCGGCGCCGGGCGTCTGTCATCAGCAGACCGGCTGGCTGGTTCCGGATGGAGATGTTGATGGGTTCGCTGAGGGCGCTCTCACGTTGCTGTCGAACACCGAGCTGGCCAGCGCGCTGGGACAAAATGCCCGAAGGCTGGTTCAGGACAAGCACGATTGGAGCCGGTCCGCTGAGCTGACCGAAGACATCTATCATCGGGTGATCCGGGAGCGCGCCACTCAGAAATGAGGGTGTGCTTCATCGTCAGTGAGTTTTTTGCGTGGGGAAAGTACGGCGGGTACGGCACCGCCACCCGGGTATTGGCGACCGAGCTGGTGCGGCAGGGTTTCGACGTCACCGTTGTGACCCCGGCGCGCGGAGGTCAGCCGGAGCGGGAAGAGGTCGAGGGAGTGACCGTGCTGTCCTACCCCGCACAGTCGCTGCGAACCCAATTTCGCCTCCTTCGCGACAGCCGAGCCGACGTCTATCACTCGCAGGAGCCCTCCCTCGGCACCTGGCTGGCGCGAAAAGCGGCTCCGCGGAGCGCTCACATCGTCACTTGTCGGGACACCCGCGTCTCGGCCGACTGGCTGATCGAGCTGCGGTCGTGGTTTCTGGACCGGAGCTTTCGGACGCTGCTGACATTCCCCTACGAGAACAACGTGTTGGTCACCCGATCGGTCCGCGCGGCCGACGCGGTGTACTGTCCCAACGAGTTCTCCCGTCCAATCGCACAGGCTAAGTACAAGCTGGACAAGCTGCCGGGTTTCTTGCCCAATCCGGTTCGGCCGCCGACTGTCCCGATTCAGAAGGCTCAGCAGCCCACGGTCTGTTTCCTGGGACGGTGGGACCGGCGGAAGCGGCCGGAGATCTTTTTCCGCCTGGCCCAGGCTTTTCCTCAGGTGAGGTTCATCGCCATGGGTCAGGCCCGCACCGCGGAGCTGACCCAGCTGCTACACCAGCAGTACGGTGAGCTTCCCAATCTGGAGCTGGAGGGCTTCATCGATCAGTTCTCCTCCACTCGGTTTCAGGAGATTCTGGCTCAAAGCTGGATTCTGGTGAACAGCGCGCTGCGGGAAGGCCTGCCCCGTTCGTTTCTCGAGGGGGCTGCCTTCAAGTGCGCCATCCTCAGCCGAGTCGATCCTGACGGTTTTGCTTCCCGCTTCGGCCACCGGGTAGAGGACGACGATTTTGGCCGGGGCCTGCGCCTGCTGTTGGAGAACAATGCGTGGAGGCGGAAGGGCGAGGAGGCGCACGCCTATGTGTCGGAGAAGTACGGGTTCGATGCTGCGATTGCCCAGCATCTCGAGGCGTACCGGCGGCTCGCCCGACCCGCAGCATTATATTCCCAGCCTAGTCACTGACTCCACGAGGCACGAATGGCCACCGCCACAGGCACGTCGCAGTTCACCGGGGTCGACTTTCTCAACTTCGACACGCTGCTCTCCGAGGAGGAGCGTGCGGTGCGGGACACCGTGCGGAGCTGGGTAGACGAAAACCTGATTCCGGTCATCGGCCAGGCGTATGTCGAGGGGAAGTTTCCCAAACAGCTTATCCCCGGAATGGCTGAGCTGGGCCTGTTTGGCGCCAATCTTCCCGAGGAGTACGGCTGCGCCGGACTCAATAACGTGGCCTATGGCCTGATCATGCAGGAGCTGGAGCGAGGGGACAGCGGCATTCGCTCGTTCGCCTCGGTTCAGGGTGCGCTGGTGATGTACCCCATCTATGCTTTTGGTAGTGACGAGCAAAACCAGCATTGGCTTCCCTTGCTCGCTTCCGGACAGGAGATCGGCTGCTTCGGCCTGACGGAGCCGGATTACGGCTCGAATCCCGGTGGCATGGTCACTACCGCGCGGGAAACCCGGGATGGCTGGATCCTCAATGGCACCAAAATGTGGATCACCAACGGCTCTCAGGCCACCGTCTCGATCATCTGGGCCAAGACCGGCGATCTGAAAGACCCCAAGTCGATCCGCGGATTCATCGTTCCCACCGACACCAAGGGATATGCCGGCCGGGATCAGAAAGGGAAGTTGTCGCTTCGGGCCTCCGACACCAGTGAGATCCACCTGCAGGACGTGCAGCTACCCAAGACCGCCATCCTGCCGAAGTCTGGCGGCTTGAAGAGCCCGCTGATGTGTCTCACCCAGGCGCGGTATGGAATTGCGTGGGGAGCCATTGGTGCCGCTATGGCGTGTTACGACGAGGCCCTGCGCTACTCCGGCCAGCGGATCATGTTCGACAAGCCTATCGGTGCTACCCAGATCCAGCAGGTCCGCCTGGTGGAGATGCTTACCGAGATCACCAAGGCTCAGTTCATGACGCTGCAGCTCGGCAAGCTGAAGGATGCCGGCACCATGACGCCTCATCAGGTGTCCCTCTGCAAGCGGAATAACGTGAACATGGCCTGCGAATGCGCCCGGGAGGCGCGCCGGCTCCTCGGGGCCAACGGTATTCTGGCCGAATATCACTCGATGCGCCACATGGCCAACCTCGAATCGGTCTACACCTACGAGGGCACCCACGATATGCATTCCCTCATCGTGGGCGAGGCCATTACCGGGCATGCCGCATACACGTGACCTTCGTCACGGCTATTTAAGGTCTAAGTGACGACCCTGTAGGGGCGTTGAGACCTCTACAGGAGTCCAGCAATGGCAAATCGGGTCACCGTATGGTGGCAGGGTGAGGAATACGACGCGGTTCGGCAGAATGGGGTTGCCGCCGAAGCAAATACAGGCTCCACCTGGCAGTTGCTGCACGAGGGAGCACCCCTGACCAGCTTTGCGGCAGAGCCGGGAGAGGCTCCCGCCTCGGTCAAGGAAAAAATATTGGGATGGCTGGAGGCCAACCGGAGCCGACCGGCAATGGACGTCGGAAGGCAGTGAGCCTTCGCCCAGCGTCAACTCAAAGCCCCCCGGTGCACCGGGGGGCTTTCCGTTACGAGAGACCGGTCCATCGTCGCGTGACGTCCATTCTTCGTACCCCGCTGGTGCATTTTCGAGCCCCGACTTCCGCGTTCACGGCGTGACGGACGCAGCTCCCCCTCGAGCAGTCTTCATGCGATTTTCCAGCACGCTCTTCATTCTTCCGCTCCTCCTGCTGGTGCTTCCTTCAGTCGGGACTTCCCAGCAGCCCGACACCACTGGGGCCGACACCACCCGAACCGACACGACCCGGGTCACTCAGCTGAAGACCATCGAGGTCACCAGCTCCATTGCCCCGACGGCGGGACCCACGATCGGCTCCGGAATTCCGGCCCGAATTTCGACCGTGACTGGTGCAGCGATCGACGCCTGGGAACCCCGGCTGCTGGCTGATGCGCTCGCGACCCAGCCCGGTATTTCGTTGTACGACGATCTCGGCTCGCCGTTCAAGCTCAACCTCAGTACCCGCGGCTTCAACGTCGGTCCGGTAGTAGGATTGCCGCCGGGAGTGTCGGTATTTCTCGACGGGGTACGCCAGAACGAGCCCGATGCAGCCGAGGTGAACTTCGATCTGCTCCCGATGGAGCACGTGCAGCGGGTGGAGCTCCTGAGCGGCTCCGGTTCACTGCTTGGGCCCAATTCACTGGGCGGCGCGATCAATCTGATCACCCGGCGAGGGTCAGGACCGATGGAGGGAGAAGCCGAGGTTTCCGGCGGCTCGTACGGCGCATACTCGGGAGAGGCGTCGATCGCCGGCTCCAGTGGAAGCGGATGGGATTACTATGTCGCTGGCGGCTACGAGAATGAAGACGGGTGGCGGGATGCCACCAATGCGGAGAACCTGAACGGCTTTCTCAATCTGGGCCGGCGCGGGCCCGAACGGGGCTTCAGCCTGCAGGCGTTTGGAGCCGAGTCCCGGGCGGAAACGGCGGGGTCGATCCCGGAAAGCATCTTCAACTCCGCACCCAACACCAACTTTACTATCGGTGACTTCGAGGATCTCGATCAGCTACAGGCATCACTCTCGGGCTATACCCGTTGGGGAAGCAGCCGGGCCGCCTTTACCGGGTACATCAGGCGCACCACCGCCGAGCGGTTCAATGTCAATCAGGTCCCCGATAACAATGTTCGCAGCTTCACCAACAACCGAACCATTGGGGGGAACCTGGATTGGCGCTGGAGCACCCCTCGCCCCAATGGGAGCTTCTCTCTCCGGCTGGGCGCGGATGGGGGAGCCAACCAGGTGCACATCCAGCTGCTGGAGGAGGCGCCAACCGTCCCCTCGACCACTACCCTCACCACCGACGTGCAGAGTCCCAGCTTCGATGTCGCCGGCTATGCCCTGGCCGATCTGCGGATCAACGAGGTGACCTTTTCCGGAGGGCTCCGCTTCGACTACATCCACATTCCTTTTGAGGACCAGCTCGATCCCACGGCCGATACCACCAACAATTTCAGCCGATTGAGCCCCCGAGGTGGTTTGAGCTTCGACATCGCGCCCGGCGCTTCGGCGTATCTGTCGGTGGGGCAGAGCTTCCGGGCTCCAGCCATTCTGGAGCTGGCCTGCGCCGATGAGACCGCCGCGTGCCCGCTGCCCTCTGCTCTGGGCGATGATCCGCCGCTTGATCCGGTGGTCGGAACCACCTTTGAGATCGGAGGCAAGTGGGTCCGGGGCCCGGCAATATTCGACGCGTCGCTCTATCGGACCAATGTTCAGGACGACATTTCGTTCATTCAGTCGGAGAACGCGGTGTTCGAGGGGTTCTTCGATAACATCGGGACTACCCGGCGGGAGGGCGTCGAGCTTTCGGTGCAAGTCATCCCCAGCGAGCGGGTTTCATTATACGCCAACTACGGCTTTACCCGGGCCACCTTTCGCGATCCTGCCGAAATTTTCAGCACCCGAGCCGATAGTGCATTCGCGGGAGCCCCGCTGTCCGGCCCCAACGCGGTGTCCGAGGGCGATCGGCTGCCACTGGTGCCGGACCACCAGGTGAAGTTCGGCGGGCTATATACCACTCTCTCGGGCTTTCAATTCGGGCTGGACGGCCGCTACACCGGGCCGCAATGGCTCCGGGGCGACGAGGCCAATGAAACCGCTCCGCTGAGCGGATACTTTGTGGGCAACCTGCGCCTTGGCTTCAGCCACGCCCGCTGGGAGATCTCAGCCATTGCCAGCAACGTCTTCAACTCCCACCCGGCTGTCTTCGGGACCTTCAATGAGAACCGGCAGACGGGCCAGCTGGAGCGATTTCTCAGTCCTCTGAACGCCCGCTCCTTCAAGCTCGTCGTCCGCCGATCTTTCGGCGGGAACGCCCAGTAGCAACTCGACCAAACTTCAGTTGGCAGCTCGTGACCTCAATCACCGACCGCCAGGGGTGACGCCCGCATCCTGAACGCCCGCATCCTGTTGGCGGGCATACGAACCAATTTGAGGTGGAGGCGCATCATGCAGGCTACAGCGGTTGCGGTGCCAGTGCGGGACACGGGCGACGCGTTGAAGGCATCGCTCACCGGAGCGCTCAACACTTTCTTTGCGGCCATTCCCCGGATTATCGGCTTTGCCGTCGTTCTCATCGTCGGCTGGATCATCTCCTCGCTGCTGGCCCGCGGGGTGCTAGCCGTGTTGCATGCGGTGAAATTCAACGAGCTGGCGCGCCGGGCCGGGCTCGCCGACTTCGTGCACAAGATGGGCGTCAAAGACGACTCCTCCGCGGTGCTCGCCGGGATCGTCAAGTGGTTTGTCCGGCTGATCACACTGGTGGTGGCCTTCGACACCCTCGGTCTGCCCGCCGTGTCCAACGTGCTCCAGCAGTTGCTGTTATGGCTGCCCAACCTGGTGGTTGCCCTGGTTGTCCTGGTGATCGGCGGGCTTGCTGCCAAAGCGCTTTCACAGCTCGTGCGAGGGGCATCAGCCGAAGCGGGGTTCACCAACCCCGACATGCTCGCCACCGTCACCCGGGTTGCCGTCTGGGGCTTTACCATCGTCGTCGCGGTCAACCAGTTGGGTATCGCCACCACGCTCATCTGTACACTGCTGATCGGTATCGTGGGCGCGCTTGCGCTTGCCTTCGGGCTCGCCTTCGGTCTGGGAGGTCGGGAGCGTGCGGCGCAGATCCTCGACCGGGCCGGGCGTAACCTCGAGCAGGCAGGACCCCGGCTGGAGCGGGCAGCCAACGCCGCTCGTCATCAGGCCCAAGGGATGACCCGCGAGGTGCAGGACATGGCGCAGCACGCGCAGGCGACTCAGGGCTCCAGAGGCGTTGCAGGGAACGGCTGGATCGAGCGCGCGATGGTCGATCGCCGCAGGGTAGGCCGACCCGGAATTCAGGATCGGCGCAGCGGCGGCACGAATTCGTAAGCCTCCACCTGATGGAAACACGAGGCCACCCCAAGGTGGCCTCGTTGCATTTGCATCCGGAGGCGGGATAGGTTTGCCGCGACCAGACTCGACTCGCGGCCAACGGAGCCAGACGTGAAGATCGCTGTGTGCATCAAGCGGGTGCCGGACATGGAGATGCGATTCAGCATCGCGGCCGATCGCACCTCGCTCGATCAGACCGGCATGAAATACGAGATGGGCGACTTCGACGGATACGCGCTCGAGGTTGGGCTGCAGCTCGCGGAGAAGCATGGTCCCGGGGAGGTCGTCGTTCTGTCGCTCGGTCCCGACGGAGTCCAGGAGATTCTGCGAAAGGGTTTGGCGATGGGAGCCACCCGGGCGGTCCAGCTCAAGGTCGATCAGGTGCCGTTCGACGGCCTGGCCGTAGCGAGTGCGCTGGCAGAGGAGCTTCGGAGCGGCGGGTACGATCTGATTCTGTTTGGGCGGATGGCAACCGACACGGCAAATGGCACCGTCGGGCCTATGACCGCGGAGCTGCTGGGCCTTCCCTGTGTCACCGGTATCTCCCAGCTCGACCTGGCCGATCGTACCGGTACCGCGCGACGCGATCTGGAGGGAGCCTCGGAAACTGTCGAGTTCGCTCTGCCCGCTGTGCTCACGATCGACGAAGGCATAGCCCGGCCGAGGCTGGCCTCTCTGAAAGGGATCATGGCCGCGAAGAAAAAACCGCTCGAAACCAGGCCGGCGCAGCTGGGTCCCGCCAATCTGACCGTGCAGCGAATGGAGCTGCCGGCCGAGCGGCCGCCTGGACGGATCATCGGGGAAGGCGCCGACGCGGTGCCGGAGCTTCTCCGGCTCCTGCAAACCGAAGCCAAGGTGTTGTGATGTCAGCGTTCCTGGCTTTTGCCGAAACTCGGGCCGGTGGGCTCCGGAAGGTCGCGTTCGAGGCGGTTACTGCGGCCCGGCAAGCGGCGGATTCGACTGGTGGCGGCGAGGTGCACGCCGTGCTCCTCGGTGCTCCCGGTATGGCCCAAGAGGCTCGAGCCCTTGGCCGGAACGGGGCCGACGTTGTGTACGTGGTGGAGCATTCCGGTCTGGAGCGGTACAACCCGGAGGTGTACTCGACCACAGTATCGGAGCGGATACGTTCAGGCCAATACCGGGCGGCGTTCTTCACCGCCTCGGCCGAGGGACGGGATCTGGCCCCAAGGGTTGCGGCCCGGCTGGGGGTGAGCATCGCCGCGGATGTGACGGAGTTCGAGATCCAGAATGATGCGGTCATTGCGCAGCACCCCGCATATACCGGCAAGGTGAACGTCACCCTGAAACTGACAGGGTCTCCCGCGCTGATATCACTCCGTCCCGGGTTCGTCACCCCGGCCGAGCAGCCGCGTGAGGCCCGAGTGGAAACCCTGGAGCCCGCCATGGACCCGGCGGCGGCGCGGGTGAAGGTCACTGAGGTGGCTCAACGAAGCACGACCAAGCTGGATCTGGGCGAAGCCCCGATCATCGTGAGCGGTGGGCGGGGACTGCGCGCGGCGGAAAATTTCAAGCTGGTGGAAGACCTGGCTGCCGCCATCGGCAATGCCGCCGTAGGAGCCACCCGCGCCGTCACCGATGACGGCTGGCGTCCTGCCACGGACCAGATCGGTCAGACCGGACGGCTGGTGAGCCCCGACCTCTACATTGCGGTGGGGATCTCGGGGGCCATACAGCATCTCGCCGGGATGCGCACCGCGAAAACGATCGTAGCGATCAACAAGGATAAGGACGCCCCCATTTTCAAGATTGCGGATTATGGAATCGTTGGCGACCTGTTCGAGATCGTTCCCCGGCTCACTGCCGAGATGAAGAAGGTTCGAAGCCACGGCTAGAACAGCATCCGCCGTTGTCAGCCGACCTCGTAAGCTCAGGAGTCTGGAGTGGCCACCGTCCTTCCCGCCCAGCATCAGCCCGCGCTTCCGCTCGACCGATTGATCATTCGCCAGCCGCCGGGGCCGGAAGCCATGGAGATGGATGTGCTCATTGTGGGCGCCGGTCCTGCCGGACTG
>DATFQK010000076.1:0-3192 GCA_035264345.1 Gemmatimonadales bacterium
GTATAGGCCGCCCAGCATGGTGGTAGCTGGTGGAATCGCGATCGGCTCGCCGGAAAGCCGGCGGGCCAGGTTGATGCCGGCCAACAGTCCCGTCCCCAACGACTCCGTGTACCCCTCGACCCCGGTGATCTGGCCGGCAAAGAAGAGCAGCTGGTCGTCTCTGGCAGTCAGTCCCTGGCTCAGCGCCGCCGGACTGTTCAAGTACGAGTTCCGGTGAATGCTGCCATAGCGGAGGAACTCGGCCGACTCGAGGCCCGGAATCGTCCGGAACACCCGCTGCTGCTCCGGGATACGCAGCCGGGTCTGGAATCCCACCAGGTTCCACATCTGCCCCGCCGCATCTTCTCGCCTCAACTGCACCACCGCATGCGGATCCCTACCGGTGCGAGGATCCGGCAGGCCCACCGGTTTCATCGGGCCAAAGCGGAGCGTGTCTCTTCCCCGGCGGGCCATTTCCTCGACCGGCAGGCAGCCCTCGAAGAACGGGACCTGGTCGAAATCGTGTGCCGCGAACTGATCGCCTTCCAGCAACGCATCGATGAACCGCTGGTACGACTCTGGATCGAGCGGCGCATTCAGGTAATCGTTGCCCTGGCCCTTACCATAGCGCGAGAGCGCGTACAGGCGCCCGTGATCGAGCGAGTCGCCCGACACTATTGGCGCGATGGCGTCATAGAACGCCAGCGCGGCAGCGCCCAATCGGTTTACCATAGCCTGGCTCAGCCGTTCCGAGGTAAGTGGACCGGTAGCAATCACTGCCGGGCTGGGCAGCTCCGTGATCTCCCGCCGGACCAGCGTGATGTTGGGATGATCGGTCAGGCGGCGGTGCACCTCCTCCGAAAACCGCTGGCGATCCACCACCAGCGCGGTTCCCCCGGGTACCCTCACATCATCGGCGACGGGAAGCAGGACACTGCCCAGCGCCCGTAGCTCAGCCTTGAGGAGACCGTGGGCGTTGGTGAGGTCAACCGATTTGAAGGAATTGCTACAGACGATCTCGGCCAGGCGGTCGGTTTGATGGGCGGCGGTCCGGGTTCCGGGGCGCATTTCGCAGAGGGTTACCTGGAACCCTCGTTCAGCGAGCGCCCAGGCCGCCTCCGAGCCGGCGAGGCCTCCGCCGACCACGGTGACGTTTGCCCGAGTAGCGATGGTCACCCCAGAGCGACTTCTTCCGGCTCGGCGACCACGAGCTGGTGGCCACACTTGAGGCACTTCCGCGTTTCGCCCTCGGCCTTGCTGATCTTCTTCTCCATGCCCAGCCAGCCGCAGGAGGGGCAGGTTTCCGGAACCGGACGGTTCCAGGTGGAGAAGTCGCACTCCGGATAGCGGAGGCAGCCCCAGAAGGACTTGCCCCGCTTGGTGCGCCGCTCGGTGAGATCGCCGGTGGGGCACTTGGGACACTTGAGTCCCATGGGGATCGATCGGGTGCCCTTGCAGTTCGGATAGGTGGTGCAGGCGAGGAACTCGCCGAACCGTCCGATCTTGATGACCATGGCCGAGCCACAGAGATGACACTTCTCATCGCTGGGCCGGTCCGGGACCTTGACCTTCTTCAGCGACTTCACGTAGTCGCAGGTGTCCTTGTACTTGAGGCACGCGAGGTACGGGCCGAACCGTCCGGTCCGCAGCTCGATCTGGCTGCCGCACTTGGGGCAGCGCTCCTTGGCCAGCTCTTCCGGGTTGAGCCCGTGGGCATCGGCCACTAGAGCCTTCATGTCCACGGCGTTGAGTGCCTTGGTGAACGGCCCATAGAAGGCCTGGAGTACCCGTTGCCAACCCAGCTCGCCGTCTTCGATGCGGTCGAGCTCGTCCTCCATTTCGGAGGTGAACTCCACATTGAAGATTCCGGGGAACTTGCCGACCATGATCTTCTCCACCGTCTCGCCCAGCTCGGTAGGGAAGAAGCGCCTCTGGTCTACCTTCACGTACTCCCGGGCCGAGAGCGTTGAGATGATGGCGCTGTAGGTGGACGGCCGTCCGATGCCGAGCCGCTCCAGCTCCTTGACCAGGCTCGCCTCGGAGAACCGGGGTGGGGGCTCGGTGAAGTGCTGATTGGGCGTGATCTCCCGGACCTCGACCTGGTCTCCCACCGCCAGCGGCGGAATGGGCGGGAGATCGTCCATGGTCTTGCCTTCCTCTTTTTCCCGGCCCTCGGTGTAGATGACATGGTAGCCGTCGAACAGGAGCACCGACCCGGTTGCCCGGAACAGGTACTCGCCCAGATCGAATTCCACGACCGTCATGTCATAAACTGCCGGCGTCATCTGCGACGCGACGAAGCGCTGCCAGATCAGCTGGTAGAGGCGGTACTGATCGGGCTCGAGGTACTGCTGAATCTGCTCCGGCCGCCGGCTGACGTCGGTGGGCCGGATGGCCTCGTGGGCGCCCTGCACCCGCGCATTCTTCTTCGGGTTGTAGACGTTGGCTGCTTGGGGCAGATACGACTGGGCATAATTCTTCTTGATGAAGGCTCTGACCGATGCAATGGCCGTGTCCGATACCTGGGGTGAGTCGGTCCGCATGTAAGTAATGAGACCGACCGGTCCGTCCTCGCCGACATCCATGCCTTCGTATAGATCCTGCGCCGCGCGCATGGTACGGCGGGAGGAGAAGCCCAGCTTCTTGGCGGCCTCCTGCTGCAGCGTGCTGGTGGTAAACGGCGCCGCGGGATTCTTCTTGCGATTGCGCTTCTCGACCTTAGTGACGACGAAGGGCCGGGGCCTGACCGCGTCGACCACCGTCCGGGCCTCGGCCTCCGTGTGGAGCTGCGGCTTGTGGCCTCCGATTTTGGCCAGCGCAGCTTCGAAGGTCTGGCCATCCTTGGCGCAGAGCGCCTCGATGGTCCAGTACTCCTGTGGCTTGAACGCGCGGATTTCCCGCTCCCGCTCGACAATCAATCGAAGCGCGACGGTCTGCACCCTTCCGGCCGAGAGACCGGTTTTGATGCTGTGCCAGAGAATGGGACTGGCCTTATAGCCGACCAGACGATCGAGAATGCGGCGGGCTTGCTGTGCATCCACCTTGCGATCGTCGATCTTGCCGGGATCCCGGAGCGCCTCCTGAATGGCCTCCTTGGTGATCTCGTGGAACAGGATGCGGTGCGTGCGAATCGAGGCGGGGAGGCCCTGCCGAATCTGCTCCGCCACGTGCCAGGCTATAGCCTCTCCCTCACGGTCCGGGTCCGTGGCCAGG
>DATFQK010000077.1:0-3997 GCA_035264345.1 Gemmatimonadales bacterium
TGGGCGCACTGTTCGTCGCTCAGGATGAGTTTCTCTGGTCGGACTTTGGATCTGAAAACCGGCGCGCCTTCGTAGTCGGCAACGGGGCGGTATACGGGCTGCGCTGCTCCTGAAAGTGCTCCACTAGAGGGACGTCGGGCATCATCCGATAGTTCTCGGCATGTCCCGCATCGTGCTCCACACCTCGCCTACACACCTCTATCGCAAGTTGGGGGTCGCGCTGCTCCTCCTGGCCGCCGGCGCGGTGCTTCTGGCGCTGGGGCTGGCGCGGGTCGCGGCCTGGATTTTGGCCGTGCTGGGCGGCGGCTGGGCGCTGCTGCTGGTTCGGGCGCTGGGCGAAGACACTGAACGGCTGGTGATAGACGACTCGGGCATCCGGGACAGCATGTTGCCGGTGGGACCGATCGACTGGAGCGAGATCCGCGGGGCCTCGGTGCAGACCATCGGCAGTGTGCCGGTGGTAGCGCTGGAGGTCCGCGACTCTGAGGGATTCATTCGCCGGCTGCCTCCGGCCCGGCAGTTCATCGCCCGCAAGGCTCTCGAGGCAGGACTCCCGCCACTCTACCTCACGCTGGTGGGGACCGACGGCGACCCGCGAGCGATCGCCGACCTGATTAACCAGCGGGTGGGAGGCCGGAAGTGATCTCACCCAAGGGTGGGGCGATGCGAATCCGCCGGGAGGGCGGTGTGATCTCGATGTGGGATAGCGCAGCTCCGTTCTGGCTTCTTGGTCTCTTCCTCCTGGCCGGCGGTATCACGGGGATGGCCATGCCTCTCGGGCTGGCGACCAATCCGGCCGACCTGGAGCCGTGGGAGCGGCTCACCAGCCTCCTCATCGGAATGGGCGTATCGAGCGGCGCGCTGTGGTGGCTGACGCAGCACCCGGGCACGATGCTTCGACTCGATCTTACCCGCCGCTCTGTTACTGTGGTGCGATGGGGGATTCTTGGCCGGCGTACGCGGCAGCTTCGCTTCGACCAGCTCGAGGGCGTGGAGGTAGAGGAGAGCAAGGATAGCGACGGAGATCCGATGTGGCGGCCGGTGGTGCGGCTTCGAGGCGGCGCGGTTGTTCGGCTGTCCGAGTTGTGGGAGCACGACGAGCGCGGGGTCCGGGCGTCACTGGCGGTTTTCGCCGAGAGCTGCGGGCTGCCGCGTACCGCCGAAGCCACCTTGTCGCCGGGGTGATAACCTCCTCGCCAGCGCGGGCCGTATGCTGTAAGCTCATGGCTGATCTGACGGCATTGGCAACCTCCTCTACCGCGAACAATTGCTGAAGATCCACGGCGCTGCAGCACTCGCCCTCCAACTTTTGTGGCTGATTCCAACAGGTCTGCAGGCTCAGACCGCGCGGCCGTTCACGCTCGATAGCGGGACCGTGGTGAGACTCCAGCTTCACTCCGGTCTCCGGGAGAAGGGGAAGCTCTTCTCGCCCTACGCCGCGGACTCGAGCCGGGTTCGCTACTGCCACTATCCCGCGCCGCCCTGCCGTGTCGGCGACGAGCGATATCGGGAGAAATCGGCTTCGGAGGTCTCCAGTGTGGAAGTGCGACGAGGCACCGCGTGGTTGCCCGGGCTCGTCATCGGAGGCTTCGTTGGGCTGGCATTCGGAGCCCTGGTTGTAGAATTCGCTGAGGACGTGGGCGAGAGCCCGGTCTCCACCGGAGAGAAGGTCCGGGCCATAGGAGGAGGCACCATTCTGTTCGGTGGATTGGGGGCGCTGCTCGGCACGGCATTCGAGCGGTGGGGTCTCCCTGACTGAGCTCAAGCTCGACCTGCTCCAGACACTGAGCCTGGGCGCCGTGGTCTACTTCACCGGCATCCAGCTGCGGAAGCGCATCGTTTGGCTCGATCGGCTCAACATCCCCGCCGCGGTGATCGGCGGGCTGCTCTTCACCACCCTCGTCCTCCTGCTCCGCCAGCAATCCATCACCATTCAGCTCGATACCTCGATGCAGGCCACCCTCAGTGTTGCCTTCTTCACCTCGATCGGGATGGGGGCCAGCCTGGCGCTGCTCCGGGCTGGAGGCCTCCAGGTTCTGGTATTTCTCATTTTCGCCAGCGCCTTCTGTCTGGTGCAGAACTTCGCCGGGATGGGCATCGCCAACGTCTTTGGGGAGAATCCGCTGCTCGGCGTCATGGCCGGGTCGGTCACCCTGGTCGGCGGACCAGCGACGGGCCTGGCGTTTGCCCCGATCTTCGAGCAGGCGGGGCTCCGCGGCGCGGGGGCGCTGGCCCTGACGTCGGCCACTGCCGGTATCGTGTGCGGCGGCCTGGTGGGAGGTCCGGTCGGAACCAGTCTCATTCGTCGATACCGGCTGGCTCCGGAGATTGGCTCCCGGGCGGAGCTCAAGGCCGAGCTGAACCCGTCTTCGGAGACGCTGGTGGTGGAGGTGGACCGGGAGGATTCCGCGCTGGTGCGGAACCTGGTGGTGCTGGCGCTCGCCATGGGTCTGGGCAGCATCGTGAGCAGCTACATCCAGTCGCTTGGCGTGACGCTGCCGGCGTACATCGGGGCGATGCTGATCGCGTCGCTGCTCCGGAACGTGGACGACTCCACCCGCTGGTTCCGGATCGACGAGCGCACCATGGAATTCGTGGGCAACCTCGCGCTCAACATTTTCCTGGTGGTGGCGCTGATGAACCTGAAGCTCTGGGAGCTGGCCCACCTGGCGCTGCCGCTCTCGGTGATCCTGGTGGTGCAGGTCGTGGTTGTCCTCCTGTTCGCTCTCACTGCGTCTTTCCGGCTGATGGGCAGGGACTACGATTCAGCGGTGATGGCCAGCGGCTTCGTGGGGTTCGTGCTGGGCACCACGGCCAACGCGGTCGCGAACATGCGGGCGCTGGTGGCCCGCTTCGGGCCGGCGCCGAGGGCCTTTCTGGTGGTACCGCTGGTGGGCGCGTTCTTCATCGATTTTACCAACGCGCTGATCATCACGTTATTCGTGAATTGGTTAAAGTGACCTAGGATAGCTCACCACAAAGGGTTGAAGGGCACAAAGGTTACGACTTCAAACGAAGTCCCCGTACTCCCGCCACTGAGATTATCAGGCTAGTGCTTAGCAAAAGAAAACCTTAACAAACCCACAGAAAACCCATGGAAGAAGCCACTCAAGAATTGGGTCCAGATCGCCGTAATGGACGAACGAGGGGTCTACCCGCTGACGAAACCTTTGTGTCCTTTAAGCCCTTTGTGGTGATCTGGCTAAATGTGGACTGAAGAACCCGGCTCCAGCGTCCGATCCTTATGGCTCGATACGCTGAACACTGGAGCCGAGAGCATGAGGAAATCGAAACTTCTGCAGTTACAGGACACGATACTGCTGTGGACCATAACGTGGGCTGTGATAGGCCTCGCTCTGGGGATTGTCCAGCTGCTGAGAACCGGGCACGTCTCCTGGATTTTCTCGCTGGGCCTGGCGGCGGCCGCCGGCGGATTGGGCATGGGGATCCTCTATACCGCCCTGATGCTGCTCACGGAGAACTGGCGGGACTCCCTGGCGGACACTCCCGGCATGGCGGCGCAGCTGGGGCCCCAGGTGCTCTGTGGTGCCGGCGCCGGTCTGGTGGCCGGCCTCCTGGTGGGCGGCTTCAGCGGAGCCGCGTTCTTCGCCCCGCTGGGCGCGCTCACGGCCGCAATCTTCAACTGGAAGAGCGCCCAAGAAGCCCTGCGGGAGCGGGCGGCGGCACGGCGCAAGTCCGTGAGCAAGGGGAAGGTCACGGTCAAATAGAAGATCCGTCTCGCCCGAATTTTCATGTGACGGGCGACCTTTCGCCCCAGCCCATCACACAGTAATCTCTGCCCCATCCGGAGTCCCCCTCCTCACCACTGAAGGCCTCATGAGTACAGCCCACGACGCCAATCGCGATGGTCACCAAGCCTGCTCCGGTCGTGCTCTTTCAGGTGGCCAAGGGAATGTTGACCGGGACCCCGCTCAAGGTCGGGCCCGGCGGCAGTTAAACGGTTGGGAGATCGACCAGGCTGACCGGTGAGGAGAGA
>DATFQK010000078.1:0-2931 GCA_035264345.1 Gemmatimonadales bacterium
GCTGCCACGAGGCGCACGTCCACCGTGATCTCGCGGGTGCCGCCGAGTCGGCGAAAGGTCTTCGTTTCCAGGACCTTCAACAGCTTTGGCTGAAGCTCGGGTGCCAGGTCACCAATTTCGTCCAGAAAAATGGTTCCCCGGTCTGCAATCTCGAACAGTCCCTGCTTGCGGTCTTTGGCGTCGGTAAAGGCGCCTTTTTCGTGACCAAACAGCTCGGAATCGAGAAAGGTGGCGTTGAGTCCGGCGCAGTTCACTTCCACGAATGGAGCCTTGGAGCGCGGGCTGAGGTCATGGATCATCCGGGCCACCCAGCCCTTGCCGGTTCCACTCTCACCATTGAGGAGCACGGTTGTCCGCTCACTCTGGGCCAGCAGGGCCACCTGATGGGCGAAGTCCTGCATGCCCGAGGAGGCGCCAAGGGAATCCAGCCCATGGCCCGGCGCGCTTTGTACCAGCAAGGCTTCATTGATTCGGCGGAGCCGCGCCTTGTCGGCCACCCGGGCAGTGGCGGCGGCGAGGTGCTCCATATCCACCGGTTTGCTCAGGAAGTTTTCGGCACCCATCTGCATGGCGCGGACGGCCGTGGCCACATCGGTCTGACCGGTCAGGAGGATCACCGAGGCGTCCCGCTGCCGCAGGTGCTCGAGCACCTCCATTCCATCCATCCCGGGCAACCCAAGATCCAGGATGACAACTTCCGGACGGAGGCGATCGAAGGTGGCGAGTCCGGCCTCGCCGCTGAGCTCCCGGGTTACCTCATAGCCGAAACGCTCGAAGTAGTTCCCTATGCTGCGTAGAACATCGACATCGTCATCGATCAGCAAGACCGAGCCGGCCATGATGAATTCCTAAGGCTTAGGGGTGGAGCCCCCCAAAAATTAGTCACTCGCGATGGCTACGCCATGGCCTTGCTGCCGAAGGGAACCAGGATCCGGATCGCCCCTGGAACGACGCTCGCGGTAAAGGGTGTCTCACCCCCGGGCTCGCCATCCAGTTGAACCGGTTGGACTTCTTCCGCCTCTACCTGAATTTCGCGCCCTCGGGCATGGCCCAGGGAGGTGGCGTCTCCCAGCGTGGCCGGCCCGATGCGAAGGAGGTCCCACACCACCCGGAGGCTCTGCGGCAAACTGTCGGCACGGACAACCACAACATCGAGCAGGCCGTCGGTGGGAGTAATGCCGGGTCCGAGCCGAACCACCCGGGGAATGACCTCGCCGCAGTTGGCCACCAACACCATAGCGGCATGCACTTCGTACCTCACCCCATCGATGGTGATGACGTGCAGGCTGCTCTGAATGCTGGCGATGAGCCGGAGACTGGTAGCAACGTAGGCGCCCATTCCCCAGCGCCGCTTTTGCGGGGCCAGAGTTGCGGCCATGACCCGGGCATCGTATCCGGCGCCGCAGGCTACGGCGAAGTACTGGTACCCACCGGGACGTTCCATGCGGCCCAGATCCAGCGGATGAGGCCGGGCGCTCAGCAGTGCCCGGGCCGCACGCGCGGGGGACGGCGGGATACGGAGGTTGCCCGCGAGAAGATTCCCTGTCCCACCAGGAATGATGCCCAGCGGCACATCAGTCCCTACCAGTGCGGCAGCCGCCTGCATGGTGGTGCCATCCCCTCCGAACACCGCAATGATGTCCACCTTGTTGGCCAGGCCATATTCGGCGAGCTCCCGGGCGTGGCCCGGACCGGCGGTGGCGAGCACCTCCACCTCCCAGCCGCCTCCCCTCAGCGTGTTTGCCACCAGGTCGATGCTCACGCGAGCGGTGCGCGCCGCCGCCGGATTGGCGATGAGCAACGAACGGGTCACCCTCAGAACTCCCGTTCCCATTTGACGTCGGAGCCGATCTGATAGGTGTTCGTCGTGGTAAGTACTCCCCAGTCCTTGCGACAGGACGTCAGGGTAGGCTCTACACTGGTCTGGAGACTCCATTCGCGGCTGAACCGGAATTCCAGGCTCGCTCCGAGATTGTTGTAGCTGAACTGGCCGAGATTCTCGGGACAGAAGCCGGCATTCAGCGTCAGGAAGGTCTTGCTGCCGAGCTGCCACCCCGCCGCCAACTGCGTGAGCGATTGCACCCCGCGGCCATGGGCCACACCCGGCCGGATCTCGATCAAATCGAGCGGGACGCCCAGGTCCTGGATCAACGCGCGTTCCAGCTCACTGGACAGGGCGCTGGAGAAATAGGACAACCCGGTCTGGAGGTAGTCGGTCTGCCCCAGACGGGCGGCCTCGTTGGCGGGATATCCAGTTACCAGGTATGAGACCAGGTCGGTTTCCGAGATCGGAGGACTGAAGGTGCTTTCCAGCGTCACCTTTGGGGCATACAGCGTGCCCGTGATGTTGGCAATCACCGGGACTTCTTCTCCCCGGACGGCGCGAACCACGTGGGTTGCCCGGATGTCCAGGCCGGCATTCAGATCGCCAAAGTAGCGGACGGACCCCCGGTCCACCGTGAAGTCTCTGGTGATGGGTCCGATATGGAGGGTGTAGCTGCCCCGCAGCGCGTCCAGAGTACCTGACGGCGTGTAGGTCTTTTCTGTCTTGCTCAGTCGGACTTCACCACCAAGCTGAATGTTCGCCTCGTTCGACCGAAGCCACACATCGGAGCCCAGCACGACGCGCAGGTTCTGAATGGTCAGGGAGTCCAGAAACCGGTTCTGGAACTTGGCGGCAATGCTCAGATTCTGGCTCCGCAGCAGTGTGGTATCGACCAGGTCGGCGATGGTCGGATCTTCCAGGTCGATGATGCGCTTGCTGACCAGATCGGCGAAGTAGAGGACCCCACTGTTAGCGGTCAGGTCGCCGCCCAGCGTGGCCTGAAACAAGGGCCCGCGAAGACCCAGATGGCCGGTGCCGGTGAAGGTAAGAAAGTTTCTGACGTCCAGTGCCCGGAAGCCTTCCGCCTGAAACGCGAGATCGAGCTC
>DATFQK010000079.1:0-2084 GCA_035264345.1 Gemmatimonadales bacterium
CCCCTCCCGGAGGTGCAGGATTCCAAAGGAGTTACAGAGTCGCGGGGAAGTTGACGAGCAAGGGCTGTGCCCTCGGTGAGCCACCACACAGAATCGCGCTAATGGGAATGAGAAACTGCTCTGGCTTACCTCGGGAGGAAAAATGAAGCAACTCGGAGTCGTGCTTATCGGGATCGCCGCCTTGTCGGCCTGCTCCGGCGGCCGGGAAGATCGGGTGCCAGCGAAAAATAGAGTAGCCCAACAGCCAGACCTGACTTTGCCCGACACCCTGAGCCGAAAGGATACGTCGGTGACACTGGCGTCCAGGGCTGCGGAGCCGCCGCCGCCGGCCGCGGAGTCCACGCCCTCAGTCTCCCACGTGCCCAGGGCGAACAAGCCCAAGTCGACCTCAGTCCGGCATCGCAGCCGTGCTCCACTAGCGACAACAAAGCCGGAAGCGGTGGACACCACAGTTCGCGCTTATGCCCCGGGTGCCGCTCGCGACACCGCAGCCGCCGCCGACAGCTCTACGGCGGGTGACTCGGCGATGGTTGCCACGACAGCGCCGGCCCCGGAGCGATCAGACACCGCGAGCTTCTCGCCCCGGGACACGGTCGCGAGCGCGGTGGAAACGAATGCGAAATCGACGAGCACCAGCCGGCCCGACACGAGTCGCGCCGCCAGCGCCGATACCACTGCCCGCACGGCAGATTCGTCCGTGACACGCATGGCGGACTCGTCCACGGCTCGATCCGCCGATACCGCTCGGGCCCGCGATACGACTGCCCGCGCGACGCCTGACACCGCAGCCTCGGCTCCGCAGCCGGCTCTACCGCCGCTGAGTGCCGGAGAAACCCGCAGCGCCGCCAGCCGCACGCTTCCGATCGGCACGGAAATTCATGCCGCGCTCGACGACTCGATCACCTCTCGCCGGGACACGGTAGGGGCAGAGGTAGACGGCCATGTAATGCAGAACGTGATGGGGGCTGATGGCCGCACCCTAATCGCGGCGGGTACTCCGGTCCGCTTTACCGTCACGCAGATCCGCCCGTCCAGGTCAAATAGCTCTCAGGGCCGCCTCGCACTGCGGGCTGAAGGGATCTCCTTCGGTGGCCAGCTCAAGTCGGTCGAGGCCGAGGTAAAGCCGGTGTCCCGTGAGCTCCGCGGCCGGGGGGTGACCGGAAGCGAGGCTGCCAAGGTAGGTGGCGGGGCGGCCGCGGGCGCCGTAATTGGCGGAGCCGTGGGGAAGACCAAAGGCGCCGTCATTGGTGGAGTGGCAGGAGCGGCGGCCGGCGCGGTGGTAGCTTCGCAGACCGCAACCCGCGACGTAGTGGTGAAGGCAAAGACCCCGGTAGTACTCGTGCTTACGGCGCCGTTGGTGGCGCCGTAAGGTTCTGTCTCAGGTTGAAGTGAGCTCACGCGGGTCGAGGGGCCGAGCTCTCGATCCGCTGCTTTTCCCGTCTTACCCGGATTGCGCCGGGCTCGGGTTCGATGGTCTCGCCCCGGCGCTCCCGAGCCCAGGTTTCGGTGAACTCGGCGCCGAAGAGGACGATCAGGGAGGAGTAGTAGATCCAGAGCAGCAGCACCGCCAGCGAGCCGGCAGCTCCGTACGCCTGTCCCGGATTGCTCTTACCCAGATACAACCCGATAACGTACTTGCCCAGTACGAACAGGACCGCGGTAACCAGCGCACCCACCCACACGCTGCGCCAGGAGATTTGTGCATCGGGAAGCACCTTGAACATCGCTGCAAACAGGAGGGTTATGGCTGCCAGAGAGATCAGGAGGTTCAAGGCCTGAAGCACCGGCTCGGACAGGCCGGAGGGCAGAAACGATCCGAGTCGGTCTCCCATGCCCGACAACGCCGTGCTGATTACCAGGGAGACCAGCAGCATGAAGGCCACGACCAGGATGATTCCCAGTGAGAAGACCCTCTTGCTGATAAACGCCTTGATGCCGCCCTGGTCGGGATCAGGCTCGACGTCCCAGGTCCGGTTCAGGCTCTTCTGAAACTGGCCGAACGCGCCGGTCGCACCGAAGATCAGTCCGGCAATCCCGAGGATGGTTGGCAGGACGCCACTACCCTTCGGCTTCTGGTCTGCCTT
>DATFQK010000080.1:0-6277 GCA_035264345.1 Gemmatimonadales bacterium
TGATCTTCTTCGACAGGTCGCCATTGGCCACGGCGGTGGTCACGTCGGCGATGTTTCTGACCTGCGCGGTCAGGTTGCCGGCCATCCAGTTGACGTTGTCGGTCAGATCCTTCCAGGTGCCGCCCACGCCGGCCACTTCGGCCTGGCCGCCCAGCTTTCCTTCGGTACCGACTTCACGGGCTACGCGGGTGACCTCGGAGGCAAAGGAGCTCAGCTGGTCCACCATGGTGTTGATGGTGTTCTTGAGCTCGAGGATTTCGCCTTGCACGTCCACCGTGATCTTCTTGTTCAGCTCGCCTCGCGCCACCGCCGTGGTAACTTCCGCAATGTTTCTCACCTGGGCCGTCAGGTTCCCGGCCATGCTGTTCACGTTGTCGGTCAGGTCCTTCCAGGTGCCCGCCACGCCCTTCACCTGCGCCTGCCCGCCCAGCTTTCCTTCGGTACCGACTTCGCGAGCCACGCGGGTCACTTCCGAGGCGAAGGAGTTGAGCTGGTCCACCATGGTATTGATGGTGTTCTTGAGCTCCAGAATCTCGCCCTTCACGTCTACCGTGATCTTCTTCGACAGGTCGCCGTTGGCTACCGCCGTGGTGACATCGGCGATGTTTCTGACCTGGGCCGTCAGGTTGCCGGCCATGCTGTTGACGCTGTCGGTCAGGTCTTTCCAGGTTCCGCCTACGCCCCGCACGTACGCCTGACCGCCCAGCTTGCCTTCAGTGCCCACCTCTCGGGCGACGCGGGTCACTTCCGAGGCAAAAGAATTCAGCTGGTCCACCATGGTGTTGATGGTGTTTTTGAGCTCGAGAATTTCCCCCTTGACGTCGACGGTGATCTTCTTGGAGAGGTCGCCGTTGGCGACGGCGGTGGTGACCTGGGCGATGTTGCGGACCTGGGCCGTAAGATTGCCGGCCATGCTGTTCACGTTGTCGGTCAGGTCCTTCCAGGTCCCGCCGACGCCCTTCACCCGGGCCTGCCCGCCAAGCTTGCCCTCGGTGCCGACTTCGCGGGCCACCCGGGTAACCTCGGAGGCAAAGGAGCTGAGCTGGTCCACCATCGAGTTCACGGTCTTGCCAATCCGGAGGAACTCGCCCATGAGCGGGCGGCCCTCGATGTCGAGCGACATGGATTGTGACAGGTCTCCCCGGGCAACCGCGCCGATCACGCGGGCCACCTCGCTGGTGGGCTGAACCAGGTCACCGATCAGCGTGTTGACCGAGTTGACCGATGCCGCCCAGGCACCGGCTGCCCCGTGCAGGTTTGCCCGCTGGGTGATCTTGCCTTCCTTACCGACGGCCTTGCTTACCCGCTCGAATTCCCGGGCGGTCTCCCGGTTGAGATCGATGATGTCATTCAGGGCGTCGGAGATCTTTCCCGCGACCCCCACCTGGGAGACCGGCATCTTGAGGGAGAAGTCGCCCTTGCGAACCGCGGTAAGAACCGCAAGAAGCTGATCGGTGTCCAGAACATCGGAACCTGCTTGGACCGCAAGGCGGCCGTTCGACCGGCGCTTGGACTTGCGTCCGTTGCCGGTCGTGCGACCGTTCACGGTCGACTGTTCAGTCGGCATGGAAACTCCTGAGGGGCCTGATTCTGAAGCAGGGGATGGGCAAAGTTGTATGAGCTCCGCGAGCTGCGGCTGTGAGGCAGGTCACATGACGTTGAAAAAATGCTTAGCCGGCGGCTGGAGCTTGACTTAAAGCCGGCACTGAACACACTTCAGACTGACCTTTGAAGATAAACAGCGGGCGGAGAGTTGGTACCCAACCCTCCGCTCTTGTCTCAGCCCGGCCCTGATGCTGCCAGATCCGCTCCGAATACTCATCCTGGAAGACGTGCCGATGGACGCCGAGCTGGTGGAGTACGAGCTCGAGCGGGCCGGAGTCCCGTTCGCGTCCCGCCGGGTGGACACGCGGAACGGCTTCCTCCAGGAGCTGGAGGGCTTTCGGCCTCACGTCATCCTGTCGGATTACACCCTTCCCCAATTCGATGGGATGAGCGCGCTGTCGCTGGCCCGGGAGCGCGCCCCTACCATCCCCTTCCTGATCGTCACCGGATCCGTCAACGAGGAGACCGCCGTCGGCTGCATGAAGGCCGGCGCGACGGATTACCTGCTGAAGAGCAATCTGGCGCGAATTGGTCCGGCCATCGAAGCGGCGCTGGAGCGCGAGCGCGCCCGCGCGGAAAAGATCAGAGCCGAGTCGGCGCTGGCCGCCAGCGAGCGACGATTCCGCTCGCTGGTGCAAAATTCTTCGGACCTGGTGACGATCGTCGCTCCCGACGGATCGATCCTCTACGCCAGCGATTCGGCCGAGCGGATCGTGGGCTACTCCCCCGCCGCGCTGGTCGGCACCAGCTTGATGGACTACCTCGCGCCGGACGACGCGGAGCCGATGCGGGCCTTGCTGCAGAATGGCGATAGCACAGCCAGCGGGGTCGCTCCCCTGGAGTTCTGCCTCCGCCGGAGCGACGGCACTCCGGTCTGGCTCGAGGCGGTGGGCACCAACCTGCTGACCGACCCCACCATTCGGGGCATCGTGCTCAATGCCCGGGACGTGAGCGAGCGAAAGCGGGCCGATACCGCTCTCAGAGAGAGCGAGGAGCGCTATCGCGATCTGTTCGACAATGCCAGCGATCTGGCCTGCATGGTCGATCCAGCCGGCGTACTGCTCTACGCCAACCATGCCTGGCAACAGGGGACGGGCTATGGCGCAGAGGAGATCGGGAACCTGCAGCTTTCCGACATTCTTCACCCCGACAGCCGGCAGCATTACACCGACGTCATCGAGCGGGTGCTCGCCGGCGAGCGCCTGGACCACGTCGAACTGGTGTTCGTCCCCAAATCCGGCCCGCCGATCACGGTCGAGGGGAACCTGAGCTGCACCTTCAAGGACGGGAGCCCATCGGTCATTCGGGGGATCTACCGCGATGTCACCGAGCGGAAGAGAGTCGAGGAGCATCTCCGGCGGGCCGAGCGGATGCAGGCGGCCGGTAAGCTCGCGGGAGGCGTGGCTCATGAAGTGAACAATATGATGACCGGGGTGATCGGGTTCAGCGAATTCGTCATCCGGAGCTTCGACCAGGACGATCCCCGCCGAAGTGACATGGAAGAGGTCATCCGGGCCGCCAGCCGGGCCGCCGACGTCACCCGCCAGCTCCTCGCCTTTACCCGGCAGCAGTATCTGCAGCCGCAGATGGTCGATATCAACGCCGTGGTCCTCGAGATGGAGAAGATGCTTCGCCGCTCTCTGGGCGAGGACAAACAGCTGGAGCTCCGGCTGGCTCCCCAGCTGGGCCAGATCCGCGCCGACCGGGGGCAGCTGGAGCAGGTACTCATCAACCTGGTCCTGAATGCCCGCGACGCATTGGCCGACCACGGCCGGGTGACCATTGAAACCAGCAGCGCGGTGTGGGACGCCACGTATGGCGAGCGCCACGGCGGTGTGGAGATTCCGCTGGGACATTTCGTCATGCTCGCGGTGAGCGACAACGGCTGCGGTATGGATGCCGACGTGCAAGCCAGAATCTTCGAGCCCTTCTTCACCACCAAACCGGTGGGACAGGGCACCGGACTCGGGCTGTCCACCGTTTACGGTATTGTGAAACAGAGCGGCGGGTTCATTTGGGCCTACAGTGAGCCGGCCCAGGGCACCGTCTTCAAGGTCTACCTTCCGGAGGCAGTCGCTCCGGAACATGGAGAGGTCACTCACCAGCCGGGCCACGACGTCGTGGCCGAGCATGGGGTCGAGACCGTGCTGGTGATCGAGGACGAGGACGTGGTAAGGAACCTGGCCATCCGCGGCCTCAGAGATCATGGCTATACCGTGATTGAGGCCAGGAACGGAATCGAAGCCCTGGACTACCTGAAGCGATACCCCGGGAGCATCGATCTGGTTATCTGCGACGTGGTCATGCCGGAGATGGGAGGACGGGAGTTTGGCCAGCGTTTGACCCTGCTCGAACCGGACCTTCCGATCCTTTTCATGTCGGGCTATACCGGCGAGGACGTGGTGCAGCGGGGATTACTGGACCCGGGTGCTCCTTTTCAGCAGAAGCCCTTCACTCCAGGTACTCTGGCCACCAAGGTCAGATCGATGCTCGACCAGCGGCCGCACACCCGGGTCAGCCAAGTCTCCCACTAAATACCATCACGCCGATTGCGATTTCGCTTCGCTCTCAGCGGGACGAAACTCCAGGTGCTCCGCCCGCAGCGTGACAAACCCGCGCGGGGTGGCCAGACGGGCCAGTCGTTCTCCGGCCATGTTCACCATGCGTTGGGTAACGCCAGGAAAGATCGGCACCACCTGATACCAGATCTTCGGATCGAGGTCCAGATACCGGCGACGGTGTTCTTCCTTGAGTCGGGCATGCACTCCGGGCATTGGTGCTCCGAAAGACGGGAAAGTCGGGAAGGACGGGAAAGACGTGAAGGGCGGGGGGAAACAAGTATAAAGGGTGCCCCGCCGCCATTGAAGCAGATCTCCTTCCCCAGACACCACCTACCTCTCCCAACTGCCTGCCTCCATACCTTCCCGCCCTCGCCCTTCCCGTCCTTCCCGTCCGTCAATACGCCGGCGGGTCGCTGGCAGGGAATGAGGCCTTGGATCCCTCATCCACCCTCTTGGCGTTGGGTCGCGACTCCGGAGTGGTGGAGGGTCCCGGCCCGATGGCCCGGGCCTTCTGCCGGCCCCAAAGTAGCTGCCGCAGCACATACTGCAGGATTCCGCCGTGCTGGTAGTACAGCACCTCTTGCGGAGTGTCGATCCGGATTGTGACCTCGAAGCGGACTACGGCGCCGTCATCACTGCTGGCGTTCACCATCAAAGTGCGGCCGGCGGCAAACGCGGTCTCGATTGCATGGGCCAGGCCCTTCAAATCGTACACTTCGCGTCCGGTCAGCCCCAGGCTTTGAACCGATTGTCCCGGGGTAAACTGCAGAGGAAGGATCCCCATCCCCACCAGATTCGAGCGGTGAATCCGCTCGTAGCTTTCCGCGATCACGGCACGGATTCCCTGCAGGGCAGGCCCCTTGGCGGCCCAGTCCCGGCTCGAGCCAGAGCCGTATTCCTTGCCGGCCAGAACCAGGAGCGGCGTTCGCGAGGCCTGATACCGCACCGCAGCGTCGTAGATCGACATGACTTCGCCGGTCGGCAGGTACGTGGTAACTCCGCCCTCGGTGCCCGGCGCCAGCCGATTCCGGATTCTGGTATTGGCAAAAGTGCCGCGCACCAGCACCTCATGATTGCCGCGGCGGGATCCGTATGAGTTGAAGTCTGCCGGGGCCACGCCCTCAGCGATGAGATACCGGCCAGCTGGGGAGTCCTTCTTTATGCTCCCGGCCGGCGAGATGTGGTCGGTGGTGACGCTGTCGCCCAGCACGGCGATGACTCGCGCGCCCCGGATCTCGTCCACCGTCGTGGGGCTCTCCTTCGACATGCCTTTAAAGTAGGGCGGTTGCCGGACATAGGTAGACGTGGGGGCCCACTCGAAGCGATCGCCCTGGGGCACCTCCAGGCCGTTCCACCGCTCGTCGCCGGCAAAGACGGCGCCATAGCTCCTGCGGTACATGTCGGATTTAATCGACGATTGGAGAGTCTGTTCCACTTCCGCCGAGCTGGGCCAGATATCCCGGAGATACACCGGCCGGCCCTGGGAATCGTGTCCCAGCGGCTCCTCGAACAGATCGATATCGATCCTGCCTGCCAGGGCAAAGGCGACCACCAGGGGCGGCGACATGAGATAGTTCGCCCGCACGTCGGAGTTGATCCGCCCCTCGAAGTTTCGGTTGCCGGACAGGACCGAGCAGGCCACCAGCTGCCGCCGCTGAATGGTGTCGGAGATCTCGAGCGGAAGCGGACCCGAGTTGCCGATGCAGGTAGTGCAGCCGTATCCCACCAGATTGAAGCCCAGCTGCTCCAGATAGGGGGTAAGCCCCGCCCGATCGTAATAATCCATGACGACCTTGGAGCCCGGCGCAAGCGACGTCTTGACCCAGGGCTTCCGCTCGAGGCCGCGCTCCACCGCCTTCTTGGCGAGGAGACCGGCGGCCAGCATGACGGAAGGATTGGAGGTGTTGGTGCAGCTGGTGATCGCCGCGATCACCACCGAGCCGTGGTCGAGCACCTCGGCCGCATCTTCAAGCATGACCGCGCGACTAGACGGCGATTCCGGCGAGCCCTCTCCCCAGACACCCACCGCGGCCGGCCCTTCACTGGAGCCCTTGGCGGCCTCCGTGCCGGGCAGACTCGTGCCGGCAGGTAACAGGCTGGGCAAGGCATCA
>DATFQK010000081.1:0-3939 GCA_035264345.1 Gemmatimonadales bacterium
GCCCGGGCCAGCTCCTCCCGGGCGATGCCTACGGTCTCGCTGTTTCGCTCGGCAATCTCCAGCGCCTGGGCCAGGGTGAGCGGTCGAGCCTGTGAGGCTGACGCGGGCTGCTGGGCTGCGAGCGAGCGGGCAATGGTGCCCCCAGCCAGGGCCGCGGTCAGAAGCAGGGCCGAGGGCCTGCGCTGCAGCTGCAAAGGGAAGGATCTCATCGGGACCTGCGCACGCCCACACCGACGGCGCGCAAAAAGAGTCGGATGTACTCGTCCAGGGCATCATCAGGCTGGTTGCGATAGATATCCCGCATGATGTCGCGGCCCATCGCGTCGGCGAAGAGCGCGCCCATCAGCATGGCAGCCGCGGCAACCTCATCGAACGGAGCCTTTGCCATCCCGACCTCGCGCAGCCGCCGGAGATATCGGCTCAGCGCCCGCGCGGCGAGGGCGGTTGGACTGTTCTCACTGGAAAAGATCCCGGGGTGTTCCGCGATCTCTCCCATACAGGTTCGAATCAGGGCGCGGCGCTCGCGCAATTCTGTGATGTGAGTCCGGGCCCATTCGCGAAGCTCGCGCGCCGGATCGCGGGGATGTTCGGGCAGGAGCTCGGGCAGGTCGCTGGTCCCCGCCCGCACGATCGCCTCGCGGATCAGCGCGTCCTTGGATCCGAAATGGCGGAACAGGGTGATTTCGTTCACGCCGGCCGCGTCGGCAATGCGCCGGGTGGTGGCCCCGCGGTAGCCTGCTGCGCCGTAAATTCGGGCGGCGGCTTCGAGCAACTGGTCGCGAACCGACATGGCGGCGAGTATAGTGCAAGGTCTGTTTGCAAGCAAGTGGCCACTTACAATCGCACCTTGCGTAGATTGCACCCACTGGTTAGCATTTTTGCGTCGCTCCGAGAGGGGCGATGCCGAAAAAGGCAAACCCGTCGTGAGGCGGGGACGCAAAGCCAGGAGTCCCAAGCAGTTGCAGTAGGGATCGTCCGGTTGCCGAAGCGCGAGCCTCCAGCTCTACCCTTCGGCCTATCTCATCCGGGATAGGCGTTCCTGTTTCCGACACCCTGCTCGACCGAGATCGCAGTCGCCGCCCCGTGGCGCTGCGTTGACGATCGACCTCGACGCGCAGGGGAACCCACTCTCTACGTCGGAGACATACATGCGCCGCAGTCTCATCGTTCCGCTCGCCCTGCTCGCGATCGTGAAGTCGCCCGCAGCGGCTCAGACCTGTCAGGGTATGGCCTCGTACTCTGCCGGCCAGCTCCAGGTCGCTGGTAACGCCCAGTTCCCCGAGGCCCGTAAGGTTTGGGGTGGCAGCATCTCTTACGGTCAGGTCTCGGGCATCTACGGTGGTGCCGATCTGTCCACTACGTCATTCGACGGTCTGGACCAGAGCTCCCTGGGCCTCGGCGCGCACGCCGGCTACCAGATGAAGCTGGGCCGGGCCCAGAAGCTGGCCCTCTGCCCGGTGGCCAATCTGGCCCTCGGTATGGGTCCGGATGCCGAGGCTGGCAACAGCAGCGTTGATAACTCGCAGACCGACGCTCATTTCGGTCTGGCGCTGGGCACCGAGATGGGCGCCAGCCGGCAGATGCGGATCATCCCGACCGCCGGCCTGGGGCTGCAGTACACGAAGTTCAAGAGCGAGATCACCGGTCCGGGCGCTAGCACCACCGAGGTTTCGGAGACCTACGGCCTGGCCCGTCTGGGCGTCGGCTTCGTGTTCAACCAGCAGATCTCGGTTCGGCCGACCGTTGACATCCCGGTCGCTTCTGACCTGGTCAGCGATCCGACCTTCGGGATCACCGTTGGTTATAACTTCGGCAACAAGGGCGCCGCGAAGGCCCGCCGCCACTAGTCTCCGCAGTAGCAGTGTGGTACGAACGGGAGCGGCTCAGCCGCTCCCGTTTCGTTTTGCTCCCGTTCGTGGTCTGTGTCTTGCTTCAAAAGCCGCGGCATCCCCCTGGTACTCTCACAGCACCGCTCATGCGACGCATTCTCCGCCGCATTCTCCCAGTCTCTCTGGCTCTCGTCCTCACGGTCGCGCCGGCGGTCCGGTGCCAGAGCTGCCAGGGTCTTCCCTCGTTCTCCACCAGTCCGCTCCAGGTAACCGGCGAGGCGTCGCTCACCTGGCGCTCCGATGCGCTCGGCGCGGGACTCAGGTACGGATTTCCCCGGGGGCCCTTCGGCCAGATGAGCGTGGCCAGCCGCACCCACGAGAACTTCGGCGGATCGTCGCTCGATGTCGGCGGCGCGGCGGGATATGAGATCTCATTCGGCGCCGAGTCACGGGTGCATCTCTGCCCCGTGATGGCGGGAGCATTGGAGATCGGTCCCAACAACGCCTTCAACTCGGACGTCAAGCGGCTGCGGCAGTCGGCCCATCTGGGTTTCGCGGTAAGCGCCGAACTCAGGCCGATGCAGCGCTGGAACGTGGTGCCCACCGTCGGCCTGGCGTATGCCTATCAGAACGACGAGGCCAAGGACCACGCCGGGAGCGTGCTGTTCCAAATTGCCGACCACTACACCCTGGCCCAGCTCGGCGTCGGCCTGGTCTACAAGTCCACCCTGTCCCTCCGGCCATATGTGGATCTCCCGTTCTGGCTCTCGGGCGGCGAGCCGACGGTCGGGTTGGTAGTTGGTTACGGGTTTGGGAAGAGAGCTAGGAGCTAGGAGCTGGGAGTCGAGAGCTCGGAGCTGGGAGTCGGGAGATTCCGGTGTCATCCCGAGCGAGGCGAGGGAGCCAAAACCTGACAGCTCCCGACGGGCCTGACTCCCGACTCCCGACTCGTAGTTCACAAAGCCAAACCAAACGCGATCTGCAGAACTCCGGCTTCCTCGATTTCCCTCGAAGTCAGTCGCCTCGCGTTACTCCACAACACCTTAGCGCTGACGATCCGACTGGTCTGCAACTTGCCCAGAGCGTTGCGCGGCCACGCGAACGCGCGGCGCCGAACCCCTCGGCACACTCTCTTCAACTATTAGAGGCGACATGGGTACACTCCGGGCTACTGGATTCTGCGCACTCCTCACGGCTGTGCTGGCCACCTCGGCCTTTGCCCAGAAGGCGCAGACGCGGGAAGGTTTCTGGATCGGGTTTGGCGCGGGTGCAGGCTCCCTGGGCTTCGGCGGCGATGCGACGACCGACGACCGCCAGACTGGTCTGTCGGGAAATTTCAGACTCGGCGCCACCGTTTCACCCCACTTCCTGATCGGCGCTGAGACCAACGGCTGGACCGACGAGACTGCCGGGATCACCACCACCGCCGGCGTCTTCTCCGCCATGGGGTACTACTACCCGATGGTCCAGAGCGGTCTCTACCTGAAGGGCGGACTGGGATTCCTGGCAGTCTCCGATAATGCTGAGATCAACCAAGGCAAGGCAGCGGGCATGGCCGCGCAGTTCGGCCTGGGCTACGATTTCCGCGTCGGCCGCAACTTCTCTCTCACCCCGTACGCCAATTACATCGCCTCGACCGGTGCAGAGCTCAAGCTGGATGGTTCTCCGAGCGGTGTGGACATCAATCCGAACATCTTCCAGATGGGCCTCGGCGTAACCTGGCACTAAGCTGCGGTTAAGCGGTAAGCAGTAAAGGCGTCAGCGGGGGGATCACAGGAAGACCTGGTCCTCCCGCTCACGTTTTGCCGGCCCCCTGGCTCGACAGCTTCGATTGGAGACAGCAGATGCTTCGCAGCTTCCTGATTGGCCTGGCGCTCCTCGGCCTGATGCGCTCGGCCGCCGTGGCTCAGACCTGCACCGGACTCGCCTCCTATTCCCGGGGGCCCATCCAGCTGGCAGGGCACGGCTCCGTGGTGACCGAGATCGGTATCCACCAACTGGGTGCCAGCCTCGGCTATGGCCGTCCCAACAGTGTGTTCGGCGACGTATCGATCGCGAGCACGTCGGCCGACGGCGTAGACCCCTACCTGAGTTACGGAGCCGATGTCGG
>DATFQK010000082.1:0-2653 GCA_035264345.1 Gemmatimonadales bacterium
GGCAGCGCCTCATGCAGGAGGCGGTGGCACGCTGGCTGGGGCAACGGTTCACTAAACCACGGTGAGCCGACTCCTCAAGCTCGACTCGCGTGCCGCAGGCGGGGAATCAGTGCGAAGGCCGGTAACCCGAGGAAAAAAGTGACCAGGAAGTAGTTGGCGTATCCCAGCCGCTCGGCCAGTTCACCGGAGACGTCGCCGGCGATCCAGCGGGTGAGCGCCAGCAGTGCGGAGAGAACCGCGAACTGGGTCGCGGCATACCGCTTCTCGCAAACAGACATCAAAAAGGCGAGATAGGCCGAGGTCCCCAGTCCGGCGGCAAAGCTCTCGAAGTACGCTGCACCAACGATCAGACTCTTCCCCCCAATGCCCCCGCTATTGGCCAGCAGATCCTGCTGCATCTCAACAGCAGTGCCCCAGTAGATGAGCCCGGAAAGGGCCTGAACCAGTCCCAGTACCCAGAGGCCGGCAAAGATGCCGTAGCGGGTGGTGAACACGCCTCCCAGAGCGGCGCCGGCGATGGTGGCGACCAGTCGGCCGGAGGTAATCACGGCCCCGATCTGTTCCAGCGTCAGGCCGCTGTCGAGCCAGAACGGGCGCATCATCGGCTCCAGCGCCGCGATGTCGAACTTGAAGATCAACGCAAACGCGATCACTGCGCCGATCCCGCGTCTGGCAAGGAGCTCCCGGATTGGCTCCCAGAGGCTGTGGGCATGTCCGCTGGCGCGATCGAAGGGCGGCAGGAGCGAAGCGCAGAGCGCCAGCAGAGCGAGCACACCCGCTCCCACCTTGAGGCTGGATGACCAGCCGATCCGGCCGGCCAGCCAGACCAGCAGTCCTCCCGCGCTCAACATGCCTACCCGGTACAGGGTAATCCGCACGGAATTCGCGACGCCGAGCTCCCGGGTGCTCGTGGATTGAATGGTGTACGCGTCGATGGCAATGTCCTGCGTTGCGGACAGCACAACGATGGCGGCAAGGATCACCCAGAAGACTGAATTCAGGCGTCCTGCTGGGAGGCTTCCCAGCGCGAAGGCGAGTCCTGCCAGACCGAGCAGGCAAGCCGTGACCCATCGCCGCCTGCTGCCGTGGCGGTCCACTAGCGGGGCCCAGATCCACTTGAGACTCCAGGGCAAGCTCAGCTTGGCCAGGTGGCCAATGTCCACCAGACTCGCGCCGCTGCTGCGCAGGTAGATCGGAACGGTTTCGTTGATCAGGCCGAAGGGGAACCCGGAAGCAAAGGCGAGTGCGGCTATCCAGGAGAGGCGACGATGAAGTGGAGAGGCAAATGCTGGCTCGGCGGGCGCGCTCGAGGGGGCAGTCAAACGCTATCGCCACACTGCGAGCAGAAGCATCACCACCCCGACTAACAGCATGATGAGACCGAGATTGCGCAGCCGGTCCAGGGCGATGGTGCCGGCATCCTCGCCGGAGGGCGGATTAGAGACGTCCTCGGAGTCCTGCTGGTTGGTGGACGAGGAAATCCGGTAGCTCTGGTATCCAACGCCGTCTCCCCCGGCGGCTTCCGGCAGACCATCCCCCTCGAACCGCGCGGTGATGACAGTAATGTTGTCCGGCCCGCCACGTTCGTTCGCAAGGTCGATGAGCGCGGCACAGAGGGCCTGCGGATCTCGGTGCTGTTGAGCGAGCTGGGCAAACTCCTCTCGGCGAACCAGCCCGGACAATCCATCGGAGCAGAGGATCAGGGTGTCACCCCGCCGCACCGGTTGATGGGTGAGATCCACCTTCACCCGCGGGTCTGGGCCCAGCGCCTGCAGAATGATGTTGCGTCGCTCACTCTGTTCGGCCTCCACCTCCGTCAGCTCGCCCGCATCCACCAGACGCTGCATCAGACTTTGGTCCTTGGTGAGTTGAATCGCTTCGTTTCCTCGTATCAGGTAGGCGCGGCTGTCGCCGATCTGCGCCAGGTACAGATCACTGCCGAAGATCCCCGCTGTCGTCACCGTCGTTCCCATCCCTCGCACCTCGGGATGCTCCCGGGCATACGCGTAGATCTCTGCATTGGCCAGCTCGACCGCCTCCTTCATTCGAAAGGCAAACCGGGAAGCGGCCGAGTGTCCCTCGCTGGCCCAGGTGGTAGCCATGTGGCGGTGGATGATGTCGGCCGCCATGGCGCTGGCCAGCTCCCCTGCGGCCGCGCCGCCCATACCGTCGGCCACCATGAACAGGGATCCTTTGGGGCCGATCTGATGATTGCGGACTTCGGGCTGGAGGCTGGCATTGCCGCTGCTGAGGTCGGCGACGAGGAAGGTGTCCTCGTTGTGATCGCGGGTGCGGCCCAGGTCGGTCTTGCCGAAGACGGAGACGCGTACCGAGCCGTTGGTCATTCCACGCAGTCCTTCCGTCGGGCGGGGCGTTCGAGGTCTGACGAATCTAGGGAACGGTATGAAACGCGTCAACGCTGCCTTGGCGTAAGTCATAGTCAACGTTTACCTTGCATCATGCCGTTCCAGCGAAGGGCCGCCTCGGCGCTGTGGCTGCTTTTCACCGCGCCAGCCTCTATGCTGTCGCAAGCACCCCCCATCGCGCTTCGCGTCGTCTATCCCGCCCCCGAGGACAGAGTGCGGGTCCGGGACTCGAGCTTTCTGCTCGGATCAGTGTCGGGGTCCGACGTGCGACTCACCATCAACGGCAA
>DATFQK010000083.1:0-4067 GCA_035264345.1 Gemmatimonadales bacterium
AATGGCGACAATAACGGCGCCATGAACCTGGTACTGCGCGATAAGGGCGGCCAATGGACTTGGGCAGAGATGGAAGAGAGCGGCCTTCCCGCAGTGAGCGCCTTGCTGGCTCAGCCGGTGGTGCATGCGAGTCCGAAACGACTGCCCTTCGACGACGCGGCCTTCGATCGGGTCGTGGTGATCGACGTCCACGAACACCTTTCGACCGTCACTCGGCTCAACCAGGAGATCGTGAGAGTGCTGGCCCCGGGCGGACTCGCCGTGGTGACGACCCCGAACGGCGCGGGGTGGCTGCCGGTGGCGGTCCTCAAGCGCTTGTGCGGGATGCATCCCCGGCACTACGGCCACGTGGTGCAGGGATACACGGCGACCGAGCTCGAGCGCATGCTTCAAGCGGTGGGCCTCACCCCGGAGCGGCGCGGGGCGTACTCGCGATTCTTCACTGAGCTGGCCGAGTTCGCTATCAACTTTGGCTTCGTGAAGATCCTTGCCCGGCGGAAGCGGGGACCTCGCGTCGAGACCGGGACGATCGCACCGGCTTCGGCTGATCAACTCCGCGCGGTCGAACGCACCTATCGCATGTACGCCATGATCTACCCTGTCGTTCGAGCCTTCTCCCGGCTCGATGCCCTGGTGCCGGGGCGCAGCGGCTATGCGGTTGCCGTGACGGCTCGGAAGAGCGAATGAGCATCCCTCGCAGAGTGCTCGTGACCGGGGCAGGGGGCTTCATCGGGAGCCACCTGGTACAACGGCTGGCCTCGCTGGGCCTGGAGGTGCATGCTCTCGACCTCCGGGCGCAGGTCAGATCAGCCGGCCGCCGCGAGGTGAAGGCCCACCAGGTGGATATCTGCAATGCGGCAGCGGTAGCCCCATTGCTGGAGGGGGTGGATACCGTGTTCCACCTGGCCAGCCTGCACCTCGAGGTGGGAGTCGCGCCAGCTGCCTTCCACGCGGTGAACGTGGATGCCGCTGCGAATCTGGTGACGCTCGCCGCCGAGCGCGGGGTACGCCGGTTCGTGCATACCAGCAGCGTCGGCGTTTATGGAGACGCGGGGCGTGGGCTTCCACTCCGGGAGGACGCGCCCAAGCACCCCGACTCGCCTTACGAGCGCTCCAAGCTCAAGGGCGAGAGAGCTGTTCTCGCGCGCGCACGCGAAGCGGGACTGGAGCTCATCGTGCTTCGGCCGGCCTGGGTGTACGGGCCTGGCTGTCCTCGCACCGGGAAGCTGCTCCGAAGCCTGGAGAAGGGACGCTTCTTCTACATCGGAAAGGGCGACAATCTCAGGCATCCCATTTACATCGACGAAATGATCGATGCCTTCGTCGTGGCCGGCGAGGCCAGCGGCCTACACGCTCGGATCTTTAACGTAGCGGGGCCCGAGATCATGCCGCTTCGAGAGATGGTCGAGACCTTTGCGAGAGGCGCCAATTTCTCCCGGCCCCGGCTGCACCTGCCGATGTCCCTGGGGTACCTCGCTGGCTGGGGGTCGGAGGTCGCTTTCCACGCGGCCGGCCGCGAACCGCCGCTCTCCCGGCGGAGCCTCGCCTTCTTTCGCAGCAACAATGCCTGGGACATCTCCGCCGCCAGAAGTGAGCTGGGATTTGAGCCCACGATCGATCTCAAAGAAGGCGTTCGACGGAGCCTGGCTGGTACCGCTCTGCCGCCCGTGATGATGATGGTCAAGTGACCCTCCACAACCTGGGAGTTGCCTGAGCATGTGTGGAATCTGTGGTGTGATCGGTGGAGTCATGGAACGGGAGCGCCCCCGGGTCAGGGCGATGATGGATGCCCTGGCGCATCGCGGGCCGGATGACGCCGACCTCCACGCAGAGAAGGATGCGGTCCTGGGCCATCGCCGGCTCACCATCATCGACCTCAATGCGGGTCGCCAGCCCCTCGGCAGCGAGGACGGCACGATGTGGATCACCTTCAACGGGGAGATCTACAACTATCGGGAGCTCCGCACCGAACTCGAAGCTGCCGGATACCGATTCCACACCGCCAGCGACACCGAGGTGCTGCTCCGGCTGTACCAGCGCGACGGAGAGGCCTGCCTCGCGCGGCTCCGTGGGATGTTTGCCTTCGCCATCTGGAATGCTCGAACCGAGACCCTCTTCGCCGCCCGCGACCGGTTCGGCCAGAAGCCCTTCTTCTATGCGGAACGGGGTGGGCGGCTGCTATTCGCCTCCGAGGTGAAAGGACTCCTCGCACACGGCGATATCGCGGCCGAACCGGAACCGGTGGCCATCGATTACTATCTGGGCCTGCGTTTCGTGCCTCCACCGCTCACCATGTTCCGCGGCGTTCAGAAACTGCCGGCCGGGCACTGCCTGACCTGGCGCCGCGGCAAACTCGCGGTCCGTCCCTATTGGTCGCTCCAGTTCGGTCAGGATCACGCGCGGAGCGAGGGCGACTGGATCGCGGAGCTCCAGCAGAGACTGGATGACGCGGTGCGCAGCCATCTCGTCAGCGACGTGCCGGTGGGCGCACTGCTCTCGGGTGGGCTCGACTCCAGCCTGGTCACCGCGTTGATGGCGCGGCAGCTAGGCGAGCAAGTCCCGACGTTCTCGATTGGCTCGGACCAGCCCTCGTTCGACGAGCGCCCGTTTGCACGGGAAGTTGCCGCGCATTGCGGGACGCTCCATCGCGAGGAATCGGTGACGGCAGACCAGCTGGCATCCATCCCGCGCCTGGTGTCCTGCCTGGATGAGCCGTCCGATCCCATCGCGGCTTGCTTCTTCCAGTCCTCCTCCCTGGCTTCGCGGCACGTCAAGGTGGTGCTTGGGGGTGATGGCGGAGACGAGCTCTTTGCGGGGTTCGATCGATATGTGGGCTTCCGCTGGGCCGGCTGGTATCACGCTCTCCCGGCTCCGTTGCGTCGAGTGGTGGCCGGGGCGGCAGCCCTCCTCCCAGACTCATTCGCCTACAAGGGTCCGGTCCAGAAACTTCGCTGGCTGACTATCGTGGGCCAGGAACAAGGCGGGCGCCGCTACGGACGGATGACGACCTTCTTCCGATTCGGATCGGCCGAGAAGCAGTGGCTCTATGGGTCCGAGCTGGGCGGTTTGCTCGGTAGCTGCGACGCGGAGGAGGCGATTACTCGGCCATTCGACTCATTGCCGGGGGAGCCTGTCCTGCGTCGCATGGGATTCACCGACATCGTCACCAAGCTCCCGGAGCACACGCTCATGCTCACCGATCGGCTGAGCATGGCTCACGGTCTGGAGACGCGCTCGCCTTTGCTCGATCACAATCTGGCGGAGTTCTGCGCTCGCATGCCTGCCCACCTCCATGCCCGCGGCCGCACTACGAAGTACGCGCTGCGGCAGGCAGCGGGTGGGCTCCTGCCGGCCGGGATCATTCGCCGGCCCAAGCAGGGGTTCATGTTCCCGGTCGCCTACTGGCTCACGGAGAAGAGCGTGCCGGAGATCCGGCGCCGCTTGGCGACAGGGCCGGCCGTGCGCAACGGCTGGATACGAGTAGAAGCGGTGGATCGGCTCTGCGCTGAACATCTGGCGCATCGTGCCGATCACCATGTGCGGATCTGGATGCTGCTGAACCTCGACGCCTGGTGCCGGATTTATCTCGATGGCATGGCAGCAGACTCCGGGCCGCTGACGGGCGAGTCTGCTGCCGTCCTGACCGGATAATCGAGGACCAGTCTTGGACGGGTCGCCCGGCGACCCTGCTCGACCAGCGTCAGCACCGACCGCACGGAGCGCTCGTAGGCGCTCCGCGAATACTTCTGGTGGTACAGAGCCAGTGCAGCGGCAACCACCTGCTTGCGGCGGTCCTCGTCCTCGAGTGAGTCGAGGATTCCCCGGGCCAGCCCGTCCACCGTAGGATCGACCAGGAAGCACACCTCCTCGTTCAGAACCTGGGTATGGGATCGGATACGGGTGGCCACCAGCGGAACGCCGCTCGCCAGCTGCTCATACACCTTGAGCGGGGTATTGGAACCGCGATCCCGCGGCGATACCAGGGTCGTAGCCCGTTGAGCGAACCGCCGGGCCATGTCCTGCGGTACTCGCCCGGTGATCACGCAATGCCCTTCCAGACCGTGCTC
>DATFQK010000084.1:0-2448 GCA_035264345.1 Gemmatimonadales bacterium
CCACGACCCGGAACTCGCCAGATCCCTCCACCACATCGGTGAGAAGCCGGCGGAAGAACGGACTGTCGTCCACCACCAGGACCCGGCCGGGATCAGAGGTGCTGGATGCCATGCGCCACCGTGCTCACCTCGACCAGTCCATCGGCCACCCGCAGCCGCACCGTGCGGCCGAAATCGCCTCCAACGGCTTCCCCAACCAACGGCAGGTTGTGAGACATGAGTGCTTGCCGCGCCGCGGCCAGATTGCGCTCGCCCATCTGAATGGTGCCGGGCGGAGCCAGGGCCGCGAACATGCTGGCACCGCCGGCCAACCGGGCCGTAATGCGCCGGGGCTGAGCCCCCTTGGCCGACATCAGATGGAGCAGCCGGGGAACGGCTGATTGAGGGAACCGGGCCGGCCTGCCGTCATCCCGGGCCAACGCCGGAGAGGGGAGAAGCACGTGCGCTAATCCGCCGACCTTGGCCTCGGCATCATGCAGCACGATGGCGACGCAGCTCCCTAGTCCCACCGTCAGGAGCGTGTCCTCGTCCTGCCCGATGGCCAGATCCGCTACCCGGACCACCACCTCACGCCCGCTCACGCTGCCCGCCGATAGATTCGCTCGCGCGCGTCCAGCAGCGTCAGCAGATCTCGGGCCCGTCCCGACAACGATTCCACCTTGCCCAGCACCAGAAATCCGCCGGGTGCCAGCGCCTCGGCAAAGTCGAGAAAGACCCGCTCCTGCATGGCCCGGCCGAAGTAGATGACCACGTTCCGGCAGAGAATCAGCTGATAGCTTCGTCGAGGAGCCGGATCGCTGCAGAGATCGGAAGCGCGAACCACTACCCTGCGGCGGACCCGCTCGATCACCCGGTATTCGGGACCATGGTCCTCGAAGTAACGACTGGCCAGCGACGCCGGCACGTCTCCCAGAGCCTCCCGGGGATATCGAGCGTCGTTCGCCCGGGCCAGGCACCGGGCATCGATGTCGGTCGCGTCCACCGTCACCCGGTTGAGATGCCCTCCTCGACCCTGCTGATCCAGGAACTCGGCCATCAGCATGGCAAGAGTGTACGCCTCTTCTCCGGAGGAGCACCCCGCACTCCATGCCCGCACCGCGGACCAGGTTCCACTGAACAGCTCGGGGAGAACTCGAGTGCGCACCAGGTTCCAGGTTTCGGCGTTGCGATAGAAGCTGGTGACGTGAATCGTGATCGTATCTTTCAGCCGGGCAGTTTCCGCGGAGTCCCGCTCGAGCAGCTCCTGGTATTCCCCGTAGCTCTGCACCCCGCACGCTCGCATGCGCACGGCTATACGCCGCCGGAGACACTTGTCCTTGTAGCCATCGAGCGCCAGCCCGGTGTGGCGGGAGATCCTGCCGATCAGTTCGAGAAATGCTTCCTCATCCGGCGCCGTCATCGGGAGAGGTCCAGCATTTCCAGGTTGGCGCGAGCCAGCTGATGCCCTGGATTGAGCGCGGTGGCCTGGGCCCAGCTTTGCCGGGCTCGCGCCAGATCGTGTCGTTTGTAGGCGATGTTCCCCAGCTTGAAATAGACGTCATCGCCTAGCTCGGGGTTCAGCTTGGCCGCTCGTTCATAGGACTCGCCCGCTTCGTCGTAGCGTCCGGTGCGGTAGAAAATGTCACCCAGGTTCTTCGAGACCTGCGGCAGTGCGGCATCCTCGGCCAGGGCGGAGCGAAGCATCGCCTCAGCCGCCTGGGTATCACCGCTGGCCTCCAGGAGCACGGCCAAGTTGTTCTGGAGAACCGGATTGTTCGGGTACGCCTCCAACCCCTGCCGAGCGGTGCGCAAGGCGTTTTCGATATCGTCCAGCCCGACCGCGGCCAGAGTGGCCGCCCAGTACCACAGTGGCGGCACGGGCTTCCCCTGCATCAGTTCGCAGGCCTGGGCCAGGCGCGACTGCGCCACCCTGTTGTCTCCCCGCTTCAGTGCCACGATGCTCCAGCCCAGCATAATCCGGGCGTCGTGCTTGGCTCGGCCGGCGGCATCTCCGTAGGCGGCATCCGCCTCATCCAACCGGCCCAACTGCTCCAGTGCAAAGCCGAGATTATGCAGAGCAGCCGGCCGGGGAACTCCGGCCTCTGCCGCCTGACGGAGCGCCAGGGCCGCGTCGTCCCAGCGCGCCTGCCGGATAGCGATCAAACCCAGAAACAACGGGGCTCGGCTGTCTGCTGGACGCAGCTCGACCACCCGCCTGAACTCCCGCAACGCCTCCTCCAGCATGCCGGCCTTGTAGAAGGCAATCCCCAGGTTCCGGTGCTCGTCGACTCGGGTCTCGTTGACTTTCGGAGGCGCTGCCTTGGAGGTTCCCGTCCGATGGGCGAACCCGGCGGTGATCAGGCCGAACAGCGCCTTCCCGACCTCGAATTCCACCAGCCCTGATTCATCAATCAATTGCCGCACATCTCGGGTCCCGTCGATCAACGGCAACAGACGCTGCTGCTCGGC
>DATFQK010000085.1:0-4370 GCA_035264345.1 Gemmatimonadales bacterium
CATAGCCTGCCGGTCCTCCGCCAACGATGATCACGTCGTACGTGTTTGCCACGGACTCCTCGTTTGTTAGAAAAGCGTGAACGGTGAACGGTGAACAGTAAACTGGCTGTCCATACAGCAGGACCCATCCACTGTTGACCGTTTACTGTTCACGCCTTACAACACTAGCGCCAGCGGATTTTCCAGCATCCCCTTCAAGGTCTGGAGAAACTGCGCACCTGTGGCTCCGTCGATCACTCGGTGGTCGCACGACATGGTGATGCGCATGCGCCGGCGCAGGACCACCTGTTCTTGTTCGGCTACCGGCTTCCGCACGATCCGACCCACCGCCAGAATTCCCGCTTCCGGCGGATTGATCACCGCGGTGAACTCGTCGATGTCCAGCATGCCCAGATTGGAGACGGAGAAGGTGCCCCCGGTGTACTCCTCAGGCTTGAGCCGCCGCTCGCGCGCCCGGCCGGCCAAGTCCCTCGTTTCCCCGGCAATCTCCCGCAATCCCTTCTGATCGGCATGCCGGATCACCGGTGTGATGAGCCCCTCTTCCACCGCGACAGCCATGCTGACGTGGACTTCGTTCCAGTAGCGGATATGGTCCTCCTGCCACCAGGCATTGCAGGCCGGGTGCTGCCGGAGAGCCATCGCCACCGCCTTGATGATGATGTCGTTGAAGGAAACCTTGACCTGCTGTCCCGCTTCACCGCCGCCGCGCTGCCCTGCTGATAGGGCTTCCCTCGAGTCCCAGAGCCGTTCCATGTCTACTTCGCTGGTGAGATAGAACGTGGGAATGGGCCCGATGGACTGGGCCAGGCGCCGGGCGATGGTCTTCCGGATCTGAGTGAGGGGAACGTCTGTATATGGCGTAGCCTGAGGGGAAGTGGGGAAGCGAGGAAGCGGGGAAGCGGGTGCTTTTTGAAGCGTCGAGCGCTCCGTAGCAACGGTGGCGCTATCGAGGTCGCGTGCAACCACGCGGCCTTCCGGCCCCGATCCGGTTACCGTACCGAGATCGAGTCCACGCTCCGCGGCCATTCGCTTTGCCAGAGGGGATGCCTTGACCCGGGCTCCCGCCGCCGCAGGGGAACCGGCTGGGCGTGGAGCGGCAGACGGTCGGGCCACCCCGGGCGTTTCTGTTGCGGCCTGAGCTGGGGGGGCCGGCGGCATGGATGTCGGTTGATCCCGATCTGGTGCAGGCTGAGTCGCCTGTGCTCGGGCCGGCTGAGTCTGCGGTTTGCCGGCGCGCCGTCCTTCTGCCCCGCTGACCCGCTGACCCGCTGGGCCGCCGTCCCGCTTCCCCGCTTCCCCGCCTCCCTGCTTCCCCGCTTCCCCGCCGTCTTCTCCCGGCTCCCCAATCACCGCCACGGGCTCCGACACCGGAACGGTGGCGCCGGCCTCGACGATGTGCTTGAGCAGCGTCCCGCCGGCGCGGGCCACCAGCTCCATCACTGCCTTGTCGGTCTCGACCTCAGCGAGGACATCGCCGACCGTAACCGGCTCGCCCTCCTGCTTTTTCCACTCGACCAGACGCCCCTCTTCCATGGTGGGAGAGAGGGCCTCCATGACGACCTTTGTGGCCATTGATCACTCCCTATACAACACCTGATTGACCGCGGCCACGACTTTGGCCGGATCCGCCTTGGATGCCTTCTCCAATTGCTTGTTGTAAGGCATGGGGACGTCGGCGCCGGTTACCCGGAGAATGGGCGCGTCGAGCTCGTCGAAGGCCTCGCGCTGAATCGTGTCGACCACCTGAGCACCAACGCCGGCAAAGGGCCAGCCTTCTTCTACCACGACGCAGCGGTGAGTCTTGGCCACCGAGCTCAAGATCGACTCGCTATCCAGGGGTCTGATGGTGCGCAGGTCGATGACCTCGGCGTCGACGCCGTCTGCCGCGAGCTGCTCGGCTGCCTTCAAAGCGACACTCACCGACTTGGAGTGGCAGATGAGGGTGACGTCGGCGCCTTCACGCTTGATGTCCGCCTGGCCGATGGGCACGATGTGCTCTCCCTCGGGCACTTCGCCCTTGGTGTTGTACAGCATCTCGCCCTCGATGAACACGATGGGATCGTCATCTCGAATAGCGCTCTTGAGCAGGCCTTTGGCATCGGCCGGCGTAGCGGGCATTACCACCTTGAGTCCCGGCACATGGGAGTACCAGCTCTCGAATGCTTGGGAGTGCTGCGCGGCCAGCTGCAGCGCCGCCCCTCCGGGGCCACGGAACACCGCGGGCACTCCCACCTGGCCGTTGGACATGTAGCGCATCTTGGCGGCGGAGTTGACCAGCTGATCTACCGCGAGGAGCGCGAAGTTCCAGGTCATGAATTCGATGACCGGCCGGAGCCCGACCATGGCAGCGCCAACACCGACACCCGCGAACCCCAGCTCGGTGATCGGGGTGTCAACCACCCGATTAGGGCCGAATTCGTCGAGCAGCCCACGGCTCACCTTGTAGGCACCTTGATAGGTCCCGACCTCCTCGCCCATGAGGAAGACCGAGTCATCCCGCTGCATCTCCTCCCGGAGAGCCTGATTCAGCGCATCTCTATATGTGATGACTGGCATGATCGTGGTGGACGGTGTTCACCTTCCACGCTGTTCCTCTCTTGCGTAAACATCGGTATACAACTCACTCGGGTCGGGATCTGGTGCCTGATCGGCAAACTGGTAGGCGTCGTCCACCTCTTCCAGCACCTCCTTGTCCATGGCCCGGACCGCAGACTCGTCCATGAGACCGTCCTCTATCAGCCGGTGGGACCAGACCGTGATCGGATCGCGCTTCCGCTGATCCTCGACTTCTTCCCGGGTGCGGTAATGGCCGTGGATCGGGTCCGACATGGAGTGGCCCATGAACCGATAGGTGCGAACCTCGAGCAGGGTAGGGTGCTTCTCGGTCCTGGCGCGCTGAACCGCGCGTTCCATGGCTGCGTTCATGGTGAGCACATCCTGCCCGTCCACCACCTCATTAGCCATGTCATAGGAGCAGGCCCGCTCGGAGATGTCATAGAGGGCACTGGCCCGCTCGAGGGCCGTTCCCATGCCGTAGCGATTGTTCTCGCAGAGGTAAATGGCGGGGAGCTTCCACAGCGCGGCCATGTTGAGCGCTTCGTGGAAGGCACCATTATTGACTGCAGCCTCGCCGAAGTAACAGACCGCCACCTGAGAGGTGTTGCGGTATTTGGCGGCGAACGCCATGCCAGTGGTGAGCGGTATGTGGCCTCCAACGATCCCGTGCCCGCCCAGAAAACCGAGCGAGGCATCGAACAGGTGCATCGATCCGCCCTTGCCGCCGGAGCACCCATCGGCCTTGCCGAACAGCTCGGCCATCACAGCGCGGGCTGAGATTCCTCGTGCCAACGCGTGCCCGTGCTCGCGATAGGAACAGGTGATGTAGTCGTCCGGGCCCAAAGCGGCCAGACTGCCGACCGCGACCGCTTCCTGTCCGATGTAGAGATGACAGAAGCCCCCGATCTTGCCGAGGCTGTAGGCTTCACCCGCCTTTTCCTCGAACCGGCGAATCAGCATCATCTCGCGGAGCCACCTGCGGTACTCGTCCGCCCGCGCGGGATCGAGGCCTTTGGACCTGGTCTTGGGCCGGGCTGCGGTAGACTCAGCCACTATGCGCCCCGGGTGCAAGGGAGAGATCCTTCGTCGCCGAGCCTGCGGCTCGCGCCTGTTCCCACGCGTGGTAGGAGGAGCGGGTGAGCGGACTGGATTGCACGTGAGTAAAGCCGAGGCTGAGGCCGATGTCTCTCAGCTCGTCGAACTCTGCTGGGGTGTAGTACCGCGCCACAGGCATGTGACTTCCAGACGGCCGAAGGTATTGTCCCAGGGTCAGGATGTTGACGTCGCTGCGACGAAGGTCCCGCATGCAGACGATGACCTCGTCCCATTCCTCGCCCATCCCCAGGATGATGCCTGATTTAGTGAGGCCGTCCGGCCGCATCCGCCTCGCTCGGGCCAGCAGCTCCAGTGCCCGGGGATAGCGGCCGCCGGGCCGCGCCAGTCGATACAACCGCTCGGCGGTTTCCAGATTGTGATTCAGAATATCGGGCCGAGCCTCCATCACCATGGCAAGCGCGCGCTCCGAGCCCTTGAAGTCAGGGATCAAAACCTCGACCGTGGTGTCAGGCAGCCGCCGCCGGATTTCGATGATACAGCCGGCGAATGCCTCCGCTCCGCCGTTCGGTAGATCGTCGCGGTCCACCGACGTGATGACCACATGTTGAAGCTCCATGCGGGCGACGGCTTCAGCCAACCGAACCGGCTCCAGCGGATCGAAAATCTTCGGAGTTCCATGGGCCACGGCGCAGTAGGTGCAGTTCCGGGTGCACACGTCACCCAGGATCATGAAGGTTGCTGCCTGGTGCTCCCAGCAC
>DATFQK010000086.1:0-3014 GCA_035264345.1 Gemmatimonadales bacterium
CCGGCAGCGTCGAGACCACCGCGTCGGTGAAGGAGAACCAGCTGGTGATCCGCATCGCCGATGAGGCCACCGGCCTCAGCCAGCGGAACGGGGAAAGCGAGGGGCGGGGAACCGGCCTGGCGAATGCCAAGGCACGCCTGGCCTTCCTCTACGGCGGCCGGGCGGAGCTCTCGCTGGCCCGCAATGGAAACGGCGGCTCCGTGGTGACGATCAAGCTCCCGCTCGCCGGATGAAGACCGTGCTCATTGCCGACGACGAGCCCCTGGCCCGGCTGGGCATCCGTCAGCAGCTCGAGCGGCATCGGGACTACCGGGTTATGGCCGAGGCTGGAGATGGGGAAGAGGCGGCGCGCCTGATCCGCGATTCCAGCCCCGATGTGGTCTTCCTCGATATCGCGATGCCATTACTGAATGGCTTTGACGTCGTCGCCGCCGTTGGAGCGACCAATATGCCCGCCTTCATCTTCGTCACCGCCTACGACCAGCACGCGCTCAAGGCGTTCGAGGTGAACGCGGTCGATTACCTGCTCAAGCCGATCGATCCCCAGCGATTCGACGAAGCGCTGCGCCGGAGCGAGGAGCGGAGGAGAACCGAGGACGCGGAGGGTGTCGGCCGGCGTCTGGAGCAGCTCATCGGGATCCTGGAGAACCGGCTGGCCCCGCCGGGCAGCTCGGCACCGCTTCAGAGGATCGCGGTGAAGGAGGGGGGCAAGGTTCTGCTCCTCGATGCCGACCAGATCGACAAAGTCGAGGCCGAAGGCAACTACCTGAATCTCTCCGTCAACGGGAAGACCCTTCAGGTTCGGGAGACCCTGCAGGCTTTCCTCGCTCGACCCGGACTCGGCTCGTTTCTCAGAATCCACCGCTCGATCGCGGTGAATCGGACTGCCGTCCGCGCCATCGAAACGTTCGGCAAGGGCACCTACGTGCTCTCCCTGCGCGACGGAACTCGGGTCCTGAGTAGTTACCACTACCGGGAGAATGTGGCGGCGCTGGTATGAGGTCGAATCCCGCTAGCACAATGCCCTGATCGGCGGCGACCCTGGGTGTAAGATGCAAGGTGATGCGTTGACTCACCTCGCTCACCCACGATTGAGAGGAGGAGCGTACTCATGGACGAGACCAAGTCCCCGCCGGCGTTCATCTCGGCCCTGACCACCGAGCACTTCGTGCTCCAGGGCGCCCTGAGCGCCAACACCGGTGAAGTGGGCACCCGGGCCTCGCTCTATCTCTTTTCGCTCTCAGCGTCGCTCGTGGCCCTGGGCTTTGCCTCGCAGTCCCCCGACCTCTTCGTCCCCTTCGTCGTCATCGTGTTGCCGGCAATGTTCAGCCTGGGCCTGTTCACCGTCATCCGGCTGGTCGATAGCAACCTCGAGGGAATCCTGTATCTCCAGAGCATCGCGCGGATCCGACAGTACTATCGCGGCCTCGTCCCCGAAGCCGCCGAGCAGTTCTCCCCGGAGACCGGCCGCTGGCCGGAGAACCCGGCCTGGCCCTCGCTCGGCATGGGACGGTTCGTCGGGTTCATCACCACCACGGCCAGCATGGTGGCCTTTTTGAACAGCATCGTGGCGGCGGTCGGGGTCGCTCTCCTCGCCGGAAGACTGTTCCGGGAAGAGAAGCGCACCTTCCTGGCCTCGTTGATCGGCGCCGCCGTCGCCCTGCTCCTGATGTTCGCTTTCTACTTCTACCAGAAGTGGCGCTACGACAGCATGACCTCGCCAGGTGATGTCGCAGGAAGTAGAGCACGAAACCCTCTTGCCGTCCGCGATGTCCAAGGGGAATGAGCATGGTTTCGTGACCCAGTCGCCTCGGTTCCAGTACTCCCTCTTCAGTCTCGTGGCCGCTGTTTTTCTGCCGTTCCGGGCGACTGCGCAGACCCTGTCGGTCCCAGCCTCCGGCCTGGTGGACTCGACCACCAGAGCAGCCGTAATCACGGGACTGGCTTCCGAGGCTGCAGCCGTCTACCGGAACAGCGACCAGCTGACTCAGCTGGACAACTTGTTCCGGCTCCAGCTGCTTGGTGGGAACATCTCCCAGGCGCGGGCAACCCTGACTCAACTCCGCACCGCGCAGGCGGCTCGAGGTGACACCACAGCCGCTGCTCGCGCGCTGAACACCCAGTTGGAGATCTACTCCCAGGCCAAGCAGCTCCAGGCCGACTCTGCTGTTCCCTTCGCCGATGCGTTTGCCCGAGCTTTCCGGGAGCGGTTCGCCCGGCTGGACGACCGGACCGCGGCCCTGGTCATTCGCACACTGGGTGCCGTCCCGCCGCCGGAGCCGGAAACACCCTGGGGGCCGGCAGCGAAGGACGCCCCCGACACCACCGTCGCGCTGGCCGATGCAGTCGCCTGGCTCCGCGCGGTTCAGAACGCGGAGATCTACCGCGAAGTCGGCACGCTCGCCACTGCGCTCATCCGGGAGGACGACAGCCGCCGCTACGTGGTGACTCCGAACATCCGGGTGAAGACTCCGGACGGCGCCACCGTCTGCGCCACCGTCTGGCGGCCGCGACACGGTCCCGCTCGGCTCCCCGCCTTGCTCCAGTTCACCATCTACGCCGACACCACGACGCTGCCGTTTGACCTCCGCCGGAACGCCTCCAACGCCTACGCCGCCGTGATCGGGTTCACCCGGGGGAAGGCCTGCAGTCCCCAACGGCCGATCCCCTACGTGCACGACGGGGCGGACGCGGTGACGCTGATTGAGTGGATCGCGAGGCAGCCCTGGAGCGATGGCCAGGTGGGGATGTACGGCGGCAGCTACTCAGGGATGTCCGCCTGGGGCGCGGCGAAGCCGGCACCGCCGGCGCTCAGGGCTATCATGGTGGGCGCGCCGGTCGCACCCGGTCTCGACGTGCCGATGGAAGGCAACATCGTCTGGAACTTCGTCTACCCCTGGCCCTTCTATACCATCAACACGAAGTGGCTGGACGACAGCACCTACAACGACCGCGAGCGCTGGCGCCGACTCTACAACCGGTGGTACGCCGGCGGCCGAGCCTATCGCGAGCTG
>DATFQK010000087.1:0-3243 GCA_035264345.1 Gemmatimonadales bacterium
CGGTCGGGCACATGCCGGATGCCGCTGGACGGCTGCTCGGCAGCTACGAGGGGCTCCGGGAATACCACATGCTGCCCGAGCGTGCTCACGAGTCCCCGCTTCCGGCCCGGATTCATCGCTCTCCCGCCGAGCTCTCCGGGATTACGCACGCGGCCCAACTCTCCCAGATGCCGCTGCTTCCGGAGGAACGCGGGGCCGAGCGGCACCTCTTCCCCACCGGCCTGCTCGATCAGGACCTGCAGCAGGTGGATCTGCGGCAACGGAACTCATGGCGGCTCCTGCTGGACGAGGTACCATCGGTGGAGCTATTGGAGGTTCATCTCGTCAACGCGCTGGCGCCATTCATTTTCAACGCGCGACTCAAGCCGCTCCTGCTCCGCACGCCTGGTCAGGAGAAGCACATTGTCAACGTTTCGGCTATGGAAGGGCAGTTCTATCGGAACTTCAAGACCACCCGGCATCCCCACACCAACATGGCCAAGGCGGCGCTCAACATGATGACCCGCACCTCGGCAACAGACTACCATCGCGACGGCATTCACATGAACAGTGTGGATACCGGGTGGGTGACCGACGAGGATCCCGTGGAAATCGCCGCCCGCAAAGTCGCGGAGCACCGATTCCACCCACCGCTGGACATTGTCGATGGCGCCGCCCGGATTGTCGATCCTATCATTTCCGGGGTGAGCTCCGGCTGTCATGTGTGGGGCCAGTTCCTCAAGGACTACCGTCCGACCGACTGGTAGCCGGTTCCAGGCGCTTGATCGATTCCTGGCGTCACCCTGATCCTGCAGTAGATTGCTGGTTTTCCGGTCGCTCACTGCCTCTCCAGCGGAGTCTGCTTTATGGTTACAGCATCCCCTAACGTGCGTCGTCTCCCGCTGGCTCTGGCGGCCAGTGCGTGGCTCCTTTCAGGGTGTGCCGGGGTCACGCCTATCGGGGACCTCTTGAATGATCCGTCGCACTATGACGGCAAGACCGTGCACATCGAGGGCGATGTCAAAGGCTCGGTTGGCGGCCTTGGGGTTGGAGCGTACGAAGTCCGGGACAAGACTGGTACCTTAACCGTGGTCAGCAATCAGTCGGATCCACCGCGTACCGGAGCCAAGATCGGGGTGAAGGGGACCTTCCAGGCGCTGCTCAGCCTTGGAATCAAGAGCCTGGCCGTGTTGAAAGAGGAGAGCCGCTCCCTAAAGGATTGAGGAAGCCGGCATGGCGCGACTGATTTGGATGCTCTTGATCTTCGCGTTTTTTGGTGCGCTGATTACCGGCGCATCCTGGGCCGCCGCCTTCACCAGCGTGGGCAAGCTGTTGGGGGCCCCTCCTCCGCGAATGGGCAACCAGAGCATCACGGTTCACTGGGACGGCATGTCGCGGCTGCTGCAGCATCCCCCCTGGTGGCGCTTTGCCTACGGCCCCACAGCCATTCCCGGGGCCAGCCAGGTCCGGATCGACGTAACCCCCTGGGGCAAGGTCATCTCCACCGACCCCGCAGACCTCGAGGATCGCATCAAGGCTTTCCACAACACCGGCTACTAGCCCTAGGCGATCCGCCGCCGCTCTCGGCTGCAACTGTCGAACGGCCAATAACGTCTTGAGCGTGTCGATTTGCAGTGGCCTCGAACGACTACTACACGACCACGAAGGCCACCCCATCAGGAGGATTCCATGAAATACCTGTGTCTCATCTACGAGAACGAGAAGAACTGGGAAACCATGCCGCAGTCGGATGCCGAGGGAATCATGAACGAGTACTTCGCGTTTACCGAGGACATCCGGAAGAGCGGAAAGTACGTGGCGGGTGAGGCGCTCCAGCCCACGCCCACTGCCACCACGGTCCGGGTTCGGAACGGGAAAATCTCGACTACCGACGGGCCCTTCGTGGAGACCAAGGAGCAGCTCGGCGGGTTTTATCTGATCGACGCCAAGGACTTGAACGACGCCATCCAGATAGCCGCGCGAATTCCTTCGGCCCGCCTCGGTGGAATCGAGGTTCGGCCGGTGGTGGACTTCTCCGCCGAAGCCGCCAAACGGGAGGAGGCCGCCGGCGCCAGGGCATGAACGGGAGGTCGCGAGTCACGCTCAATAGTCACGAGTCGCGAGTCCTGAGTCGGTACGCCACCGAGCCGGACTTGCGGTCTGGCAGACTTAGAATGGAACTTTTCCGACCCTCTCTCGAGGCTCGTGACTCGTGACTCGTGACTCGCGACTTGCCTCGTGACTCTCGACTCGTGATCCAAGACACCATTGAGCAGATCTTCCGGACGGATTCCCGCCGAGTTTTGGCCACGCTGATCCGTTTGCTGGGAGACTTCGATCTGGCCGAAGAGGCCATGCAGGAGGCGTTTTCTGCCGCGGTGGAGCGGTGGCCTCAGGACGGCGTCCCTCGGAATCCACGCGCCTGGCTGATCTCGACCGGCCGATTCAAGGCTATTGACTCACTCCGCCGGCGAGCCCGATTCGATGCGTCGCTGCAGCCGTTGGCCGACCAGCTGGGAGACGGGATTACCCAGCCCGAAGAGATCGAGGAAGAAGGTGTTCAGGACGATCGCCTGCGACTGATCTTTACCTGCTGTCACCCGGCGCTGCCGGCCGACGCTCAGGTGGCGCTGACGCTGCGCGAGGTATGCGGCCTCACCACAGAAGAGATTGCCCGCGCCTTCCTCGCTCCCGCCCCGACCTTGGCCCAGCGAATTGTCCGGGCAAAGGCCAAGATCAAGGTGGCCAACATTCCATATCAGGTGCCTGGCCGCACCGACCTTCCCGAGCGCCTTGCCAGCGTGTTGCAGGTCATCTACCTGGTCTTCAATGAGGGCTACTCCGCCTCCTCCGGCGGTTCCCTGACCCGTCACGATCTGTCAGCCGAAGCCATCAGGCTGGGGCGGCTTCTGGTAGAGCTGCTGCCCGAGCCGGAGGCGATGGGCCTACTGGCCTTGATGCTGCTGCATGAATCCCGGCGCGAGACCCGGACCTCCCCTGACGGCGAGCTGGTGTTGCTGGATGAGCAGGACCGTAGCCGGTGGAATCCCGAGCTGATCGCCGAAGGTGTAGCCCTGGTCGAGCGGTCCATGCGGTCCCGACACTTCGGGCCTTTCACCCTGCAGGCAGCGATCGCAGCAATCCACGCGGAGGCGGCAAGTGCCGAGACGACCGACTGGGCTGAGATCGTCGGGCTCTATGACGTACTGCTGCGTGCGGATCCCTCTCCCGTTGTGGAGCTCAATCGTGCCGCGGCGGTGGCTA
>DATFQK010000088.1:0-3412 GCA_035264345.1 Gemmatimonadales bacterium
CGGTCAGGCGGTCAGGCGGTCAGCCGGACCACTCATTCCGAGCGGCCAGTTCACAATCCGACCGCCCGACCGCCCGACCGTCTGACCGCCCGACTGCCCCGCCGCCTCGCTGCCTCGCTGCCCCGCCTCATCCGGCTCGAACTCCCACAGCAGATTCCTGATCCCCTGATCCCGGGGCAGCTCGCTCTGGGCGTACATCTTCTTGACCCGGAGCGCGAGCTGATGGGTGAACCACAGATCCGACCGGCATTGCCCCGGCGCCTCCGCGGCCTTGAAGTGCCACTGCAGCATCCGCTGGGTATTGGTGAAGCTCCCATCGCTCTCCGCCGCCTGCGCCGCCGGCATGAAGAACACTTCGGTGGCGATGTCCTCCGCCTTTACCTCACCCGCCTCGTTTTCCGGTGAATGCTTCCAGAAGGTGGCGCTCTCGGTGAGGAAGATGTCGCGCACCACCAGCCATTCCAGCTTCCGCATTCCCTTCCGCTCCAGCGCAGCGTTGAGCGATGTCGCCGGGTTCTGTCCGATGCAGAGCATCCCCTTTACCTTGCCGTCGGCCATGGCCACGAACATCGGCATGTGCGAGTGGTCGCCGGTGATCTTGGGATGCCAGTCGTAGCCGAAGTCGTTCGCCGCCGTCGCCGCGTCGCCGTACATCGACTTGAAGTAGGAAATCAGGAACTTGGGATAGTTGGCCCAGTAGCTGGTCGGGGTGGCTTCGGTCGCAATGTAGTCCCGGATCGTCGCGTGATCCTTGAGCGCCGATGGGGCGGGCATGTAGCCGTGGATGCTGTGATACAGCGTCGGGACGTCGGTCGATCCCTGAATCGATGCATGCCCCCGCAGTGCCATGATCCCGCCCCCCGGCCGGCCCATGTTCCCCAGCAGGAGCTGCAGCAGCGCGGAGCAGCCGATCACCTGCGGTCCGTTGGTGTGCTGAGTCCAGCCGACCGCATAGGCCCACGCCGTGGTCTTGTCCCGTCCCGAGTTCTCCAGAATGGTCTGCGCCACCTTGACCAACGTGGCCGGGGGACAGCCGGTGACCTGCTCCACCATTTCCGGCGTGTAGCGGCTGAAGTGTTTCTTGACTAGTTGGAACACGCAGTGCGGATGCTTGAGGCTGGGATCACGCCGTGCGGTCGGCTTGATCAACTTCTGGATGATGTGCTCGAACGGCTCGCCCGGCTTCGGCTTGTACTGCGCCTCCTTGCGCCCGGGGGTGGAGTTCTCTTCGCCTCCCCGGGGCTGGCCCATCTCGTCGCTCTGGGTCTCGTACTGCCAGCTGTCGGTCTGGTACTGGCCCACGAAACCGTCGTAGTCCCAGCCCGGCTTGTCCCGCTTGTACTCCATCAATCCGGAGAAGACTCCGTCCAGCTCCTCCGTACCCTTGAAGTCGGGTCGGACGATGGTGGATGCATTGGTGTAGTTGAGCAGATACTCCTGGAAGAACGAGTCGGTCTTCCACCGCTCGTCGTTGATCACGTAGTTGATCAGTCCGCCCAGAAAAGCGATGTCGCTGCCGGCGCGAATCGGCGCGTAGATGTCGCACATCGCGCTGGTGCGGGTGAAGCGGGGGTCTACGTGGATCAGCTTGGCGCCGTGCTCGGTTTTTGCCTTCATGGGCCAGCGGAACGCGACCGGATGACACTCGGCCATGTTGCTGCCCTCGAACACGATGCAGTCCGATAAAGTGAGATTGCGCGGGTAGGTGGACGCCGCGCCGCGTCCGAGGCGGGTCCCCAGACCGGGGACGCTAGAGGAGTGTCATATTCGGGCTTGATTTTCGATCGCCACCACGCCGAGTCCCCGCATGAGCTTCTGCTGCATGTGGTTCCACTCGTTGTCCAGGGTGGCGCCGCCGAGCGAGAAGATGGCGCTGGTCTGATTCACCAGCGTGCCGTCTTCCAGCCGCTCGACGAAGCTCTCGTCCCGGGTCTTCTTCACCAGCTGGGCAATCCGATCCATCGCCCAGTTCAGCTCCACCTCCTCCCAATCCGCCGCGCCCGGCTTCCGGTGCAATACCCTGGTGGCTCGATTGGGATTCTTGATCAACTGGTAGGTCGCGGCCCCCTTGGGGCAGAGGCAGCCCTCATTGTGCGGACTGCGCTTGTCGCCTTCGATGTTCACGATCTCGTTGCCGATCGTGTGGACGATCATGGCGCAGCCCACCGAGCAATAGGGACAGACGCTCGGCGTGGCCTTGGCTTCTCTGATCCGGAGGGCTTGAGCGCGGGCGGTGGCCGGCACCAGACTGGCGCCGAGCCCCAGGAGCGATCCGAGTGCCGTTCCCGGTCCCAGGCCGGCCGCGGAGGCCTGGAGAAAGGTGCGTCGGGAAAGCTGACCCATACTTGATCCTATTCCCCCCGCTCCGTGATTGCGAGGGGTAGCCCCTTCAGAAAACGCAGCATGTCGGAGGTCCGCTCGAAGACCCGCACGTCGGCGCACCGGAATGCCAGCTCCCGTGGCTCGAGCTTGAGATCGAGGTGAGGCCAGCGCCCCCCCAGGTGCAAGGCCGCGGCCGGAGCACCGACTCGAGCGCAGAACGCCTGCAGCTCGGCGATGTCATTGCTGGTGGACAGCACGTGGGACCATCCCGGCGCCCAGAGATTCTCCCGATCCATGACGATCATGCGCCGGCCCCGGCTCCCAAGAACTCGACCGTTCGGCGGACGACTTCGCGGTCCCGCAGAATGGCGCGATGACCCAGACCGGTGGTGGTAAACAGTTCCGCTCCCGGCCACGCCTCGGCAATGGCGGAACCATGGGCGTGCGGCACATCCGGGTCATTCCGATCGTGGATGATGAGCGCCGGCGCCGACATCTCCCGCGCCAGCGTGGGAATGTGGAGCTGGTCCCAGCTGATCTGCAGCCGGTTCTCCAGATTCTGTTGCATCAGGCTTCTCGCCCGCTGCGGAATCCGTAGATGTTCGGCAAAGGCGTGAGAGAAGAGATACACGTCGGACGGCGGGGCCAGGAGGACGGCCCGCGACGGCGTGAGGCCACGATTCATCGCCAGGCAAACCGCGGCACCCCCGAGCGAGTGCCCCACGAGTGCAAAGGGCGGCTCGAAGGCGCTCGCCACATCGCGGATGGCGTGGGCGAACTGGGGCAGGGAAGCCTGCTGTCCTTCGGATGCGCCGTGCGCCGGCGCATCGAACAGCACCACCCGAAAACCCTCGGAGAGGAGCGCGGTGGTCATCTCGCTGAATCGGCCGGCCCTGGCTCCCCACCCGTGCACCAGAATTACCACCGGTCCCTCGCCCCAGGTCCAGACTGCGAGCTGCTGCCCGTCGCTGGGTATGCTCAGTCGGGTGCCCGTGGCGAGAAATGCTTCTTCCGCGGGACGCGGATGGTTCCGGGGTGGCCGGCAGAAGATCGTCTCCGCCCACCGGGCGGCAACGCCGGGAGCCACCGA
>DATFQK010000089.1:0-3857 GCA_035264345.1 Gemmatimonadales bacterium
ACTTTGTTGCACGATCGAGACATGACCGTGGGTCCAGTAGACAAACCCTGCACCGTTCCCTACACTCCGTATGTGATCCGATCGCACTGTCGCCGGCTTGGTGCCCTCTTCCTCCTCACCGCGTTCATCGGCGGTGGCTTCGGGCTGTCGGATCTCGATGCCGTTCTATTCCACTCCAGTCCACACGGTGCCCGGGCCGATGTCGCCACTTCGACCAGCCCGGCGGCTGCGGAGCTCACGCCGAGCGGTGCGTGCTTGCCGTCGCCACGGCAAGAGTGGCATCGGTCGTGCCGGTTCCGGTCAAGGTCCGGCTCAGTCCAGTGGCCATCCGGCCCCTGGCCTGGACCGCTCCGGTTCGTCCATCCTCCTTTCGCGGCTCCCTCCAGCACTCCAGGGCTCCACCTCGCGCATCCGTCCGCTAACGCGGACTGGCTTCAGCCAACCCCCATTAACACGTAGTCGCTTCGTGCCGGTCAGCGGCACGGGCTGACGTACACCTGGAGGCAGGATGCACCCATTGCTCCTGGCGCTTGCTTTGGCAGCGCCGAACCATTCGCACGTCAGTACCGAGTTCAGCACCCCCACGGCGTCCGAAGTAACCGGAACAGTCCTGGATTCCGCCGGAAAGCCGATCCCGGAGGCCCGAGTGACGCTGATCGAGCTGAAGCGGAGCAGCTCGACCACCCCCGAGGGCCGCTTCGTCTTCTCCGCGGTCGCTCCGGGCCAGTATCACCTGTCGGTCTCCGCCATCGGTTTTGCGCCGACGGTCGAGCCGCTGATCGTGACCGATCGCGACACGTCGGTCACCATCCGGCTCAAGCTATCGGTCGTGGAGTTGCAGGCGCTGCAGGTCACCGCCAGCCCCAACGCCACCACGCTGCTCAACTCGCCGCAGCCCGTCAGCGCGCTGAGCCAGGACGAGCTGCGGCAGGCGCAGTCACCTTCGCTGGGTGAGACGATCGAGCGGATGCCCGGCGTGCGGAGCCTCAGCACCGGTACCGGCATCGGCAAGCCGGTGATCCGGGGACTCACCTCCAACCGGGTGCTCGTGGTGGCCGACGGACAACGGCTGGAGACCCAGCAGTGGGGCGACGAGCACTCCCCCAATGTGGATACCGGTGACGCCGAGCGGATCGAGGTGATCCGCGGACCGGCCAGCGTGCTCTATGGATCCGACGCGCTGGGTGGTGTGGTCAACGTCGTACCCAAGGAGCTGCCTGATGCGATCGGCCGCGACAGATTTGTGCGCGGCGATGTCACTACGGCGTACAGCACCAACAACAAGCAGCCCGACGGCACCCTCGCCCTGGAAGGGGCCAGTGGCGGACTCGGGTTCCGCGGATCACTCACCGGCCGCACCAGCGATGACATTCGGACGCCGGCCGGGCCGCTGTTCAACAGCGGAAACCAATCCCTGGGCGGCACCGGCTCCGTGGGCTATCGCGGGGGCTGGGGCAATGTCAACGCCACCTACAGTCACCGGGACGAGAAGCTGGAGATCCATGAGGATCCGGCCGAAGACCCTGCCGCAACACCGCTGCAGCGGATCGGCGAAGACCGAGGCAAGGTCGGACTGACCATTCCTATGGGTAACTCACGACTGGAAGCTGATGCCGGCTACGAACGAAACCGGCGTCGGGAGTTCGGGGAAGCAGACGCAACCAATGTGGCCCTCGGGCTCCTCTCGCAGAGCTACACCGGGAACGTCCACTTCCATCACGCTCCGGTAGGACGCTGGGCCGGCGCGATCGGGGTGTCCGGCCTGCACAACACTTTCGAGAAGTTCGGCGACGAGACCCTGATCCCCAACACCAACGTCTGGACCGGCGGGGCCTATGTCTTCGAGCAGGCCGACTATGGCCGGTGGAACCTTTCGCTGGGCGGACGCTACGACTATCGCAAACTCAACGCCGATGCCGACGCTAACCTGGGAACTCAAGCGGAGGAGCGGACCTACAATTCCATCACCGGGAATGGTGGGGTGCTCTATCACCTCTCCGAGCCGCTGGCGCTGGTGCTGAACGTGGGCCGTGGGTTCCGGGCGCCGTCCAGCTTCGATCTGTTCGCCAATGGAGTCCACGAGGGAACGGTCGCGTTCGAGCGGGGAAACCCGGATCTGAAGAACGAGCAGTCCATCAACACCGACTTTGCCTTCCGGGCGCAGACCTCGAGCGTGCGCGCGGAGCTGGGCGTCTTCGCCAACTACATTCAGAACTTCATCTACTCGCAGCCCACCCTGGAGACTGATCCAGAGTCGGGTTTCCAGATCTTCGACGTGACCCAGGGTGACGCCCGCCTGCTCGGCTTCGAGGGTGCGATCGAGTATCACCCGACCCGCTATATCCACCTGCAGGGCTCGGCCGACTACACCAACGGCACCAACACCACACTGAATACGCCGCTTCCCACGATGCCTCCTTTCCGCGCGACCTATCTGGTGCGGCTGGAAGGCGACCGGCTCGGCCGGTTGGAGAGCCCCTATTTCTCGATCGGCGGGGAGACCAACGCCCGGCAGGATCGGCTGGATCCGAGTGAAGAGGAGTTCTTCAGCGAAAGCGGCTATTCCTCGGCGGGCTACACGCTGCTGAACCTGGCCGGAGGCTTTAACCTGCCGGTGGGAAACCAGGGGCTCAGAGTTGACCTGGAGCTGCGCAATGCAACGGACAAGAAGTACGCCAACTTCCTGAGCCGATATAAGACGTATGCGCTGGATCCGGGTCACAATCTCGTATTGCGATTGACCACCAGCTTTTGATGGGCACTGCCAGACCTCACCCGACCGCACTTCACCGAGTGCGGCGGATCGAGGTCGGTGATCATGGCACCTCCACCGACAGTGCATGGCGGAACAGATTCCCCGGATCGTACCGCGCCTTCACCGCCTGGAGCCGAGGAAGGGGTGAGACCAGTGGACGCTGGCGTGTTGGGCGGCGGAATCTGGATGGCTGGGCCAATATCTGTCTCAAGCGCTCTCGGTGCGGCTATTCAGGGCCAGCCTGATTTGCGTCAGATGATGCTCGTTATGCGACGCCACCTTGTCGAGCTCATCCTTGAGCGTTCGCACGCCGGTGATGCTGTGGACGAACTCCAGGTGTCCCTTCTCCTCGTAGTACCTCCCCGCGTAGTAGATGATGGCATCGCGAACCGAGTGATAGACCCGCCGCGAAAGTTCGAGCGGCACCTGGGCGTAAACGAGGCCGCTGGCCCAGGCATCCTGATCGTAAGCCCAGAGCACCTGACGCGGTTCGCTGAGTACCCGGCGGATCCGATCGAACAGGACGGTTTCGCTATCGGAGAGGTGGTGCAGGATGTATCGGACCGGCCATTTGCCCGGGGCGTAGCTGCGCTCCAGATCAGGCGCGGGCAGCGAGTAATACCGCAGCGTCTCGTCGCGCGTGGCCTCGAGCTTTCGAATGATCTCCATGGTTCTTAGTCGGTAAGGTAAGGCCCCTAAACCTCACCCCTCCTGGTTCGCGGCTCGCGACTCCCGAGGCTGCGCCAGCACCCGCTCGGTGAAATCCAGTCGCTCCTGCATCTCGTTCAGATCCGCCCGCAGGTTGCTGACCTCGAACTGAAGCTCCTCGAGTCCCGCCTGAAGCTCACCCGGCTCATCCCTCGGCTGCAACCTGCCTCGCATGCGCTGGGCCCAGAGACCGAATCCGAGCGCCAGGGCAGCGTGCACTGCCGCATGGTACGGCTCTGCGGCTCCCGCCGCAAAGCCCACCGAAACCAAGTTGGCCGCACTGAGGACTATTGCGATCGGCTGCCAAATCTTTGCCTTGAAGGTCATGACGCATCCTCCGGGTGGGATACACCTCAATCAAAGGATGCCTACGATTGGTGGAGGGCTGATGTTT
>DATFQK010000090.1:0-2984 GCA_035264345.1 Gemmatimonadales bacterium
GCCGGCTCCATTCAAGGTGGCGACCGCCTGCCCTGGGTTCCGATGGGGAAGGGAGAGGACAACTTTACGCCGCTGGCGTCCATCGGCTGGCAGGCTCACCTGTACGGCGAGACTCGCGCTGGATTGGCAGAGGCCTGTATCGCTCTCGGGCTGCCGCTGCACGTCTTTCCCTGGATACCGGCAATGGAGACAGCCCGACTCCAGCGCGGAGCACTCTACCTGATCCGGCCCGACGGGTACGTCGCCCTGGCCGACCCCGAGCCCAGTCCGGACCGGTTGCGCGGGTACCTCGACGAGCGCGGCATCACCCTGGCATAGGCACCCCTGCAGCGTGATCTCCGGCAACCGGTTGACATATTCCCATATAGGTATATAATCTTACCCATGGCGCGAGCAGCGACGACGACCGATGCATTCAATGCGATCGCCGAGCCCCAGCGGCGGCAAATCCTGGACCTTCTGGCCCCGGGGGAGCTCCCGGTCAACGACCTGGTTGCGCTGGTTGGCCTGGGGCAGCCCCAGGTGTCGAAGCACCTCAAGGTGCTTCGGGAGGTCGGCCTCGTTGACGTGCGGGAAGACGGCCGGCAGCGGCTCTACCGGATCAACGGCCGCATGCTCAAGCCGATTCACGACTGGGTCAGCAACTATCGCCAGACGTGGGAGGAGCGGTTCCAGGCATTGGATCAGGTGTTAGATGAACTCAAAGCACAGGAGAAGCGCACATGATAACGGCGAGCAGCGGTACGGCGAGGGTCACGCTTCCCTCGGATACCCAGATCCTCATCACCCGGGAGTTCGCGGCGCCCCGGCACCTGGTTTACCGGGCCTGGACCACGCCCGAGCTGATCAAGCGCTGGTGGCCCGCCAAGCGGGGGAAGATGACGATAGCGGAGGTGGACCTCAGGGTCGGGGGCAGGTGGCGGTACGTGATGATCGCGGATGGCGGGCTGGAGGTGGCGTTCCACGGCGAGTACCGGGAAATCGTACCCAACGAGCGGCTGGTGAGCACCGAAGTGTTCGAGCTGGTGCCCGACGCCGAAGCGGTCGACACGCTGATGCTGACGGAGCAGGGGGGACGCACCACGCTCACCATTCTGGTGCAACACCAGACCAAGGCCCACCGGGATGCGCACCTCGAGTCGGGTATGGAAGCCGGGCTGCAGGATGCCCTGGACCTGCTGGAGCAGGTGGCGACGGCGCTCCGATAGGATACGAACTCCGAAAAAAATTCACGCTGGCTTAACGCTCCCCTGCCATGTTTGCCCGAGGCTGATGCACCGACGCTTTCGCCCGGTGCCAAACAGAGCAGGGGGCACAATGATCAAACTGACCTGGGGAGCAGTCGTATTGATGAGTCTCGCCGGCTGCTCCGGTTCGGGCAGCTCACTCACCGGCCCGGAGGAGCCGCCGCCTTCGACGGATCCGGGACGCCTGCACCCTCCCGGGTCGTGCCAGATGCCAAACGGCCACTCCGACACCGGAGGTCAGGTTGTGTCCTGGAGGGAGAGTCAGGCCCGGTTCAGCTCGCGTCGCGAGTCATCGGCAAAGGTCTGCGTTGCGCTCGGGGTGTATTCATAGGCGACTGTCACTTCGTCGCCATCACCACCGGCGCGTGGTCGCTGGTCCCCACGCTCGACTGCACCGCGCAGCTCTGGGTGCGGGCAAACAGACCGGCCGACGCCAGCATGTAGTCCAGTCGCCAGCCGATGTTCCGGGCTCGAAGCTCCCGCCATGGAGCCCACCAGGTAAATAACCCCGGGTTGTCGGGATCCATGGCTCGGCCCACGTCGGCCAGTCCGGTGTCCAGGAGCTCCTGGAACAGCGCACGCTCTTCCGGACGCTGCCCCACCTTCATCGCCTTCCGTTCCCGGGGGTGCACGTCGATCTCGGCGCGGGCGATGTTAAGGTCCCCCGCGAGCAGGAGCTCGCGGCCGCCTCGGATCAGCTCACCGGCCCATTCGATCACCTGCCGCAGGAAACCGATCTTGGCCGGATAGTCCTTGCCGCCGTTGGGAACGTACATCGAGGCGAGGATCATGTCGCCCAGTTCCGCCGTAACCACTCTCGACTCCGTATCGAAGCGGGGGTGGGTATAGACCGGAGCGGTGGGAAAGACGTCTTTCCGAAGCTGGAGCGACACGCCCGAGTATCCCTTGCAGCAGTGCCAGAAGGCGTGATACTCCGCGCGCTGGACGACCTCGGGCACCTGCGTCAGCTCGGCCTTCAGCTCCTGCAGGCAGATCACATCCGGTTGTTCGCGCTCGATCCATTCGTGGAGCTGCGCGGCGCGGGCCCGGATGCCGTTCACATTCCAGGTGGCAAACTTCATGGAGAATTATAGGACGAGCTGGCGGTCAGCAGGGGGCCTTCGGTGGGGTGAGAAGGAACGAGCGCCCGCAGCGTCATACTCCCAGAGCAACGTTCAGTCCGAATCTTTGGGAGATCATATGCCGCGCCTCGTCCACTGTTCCCGGCCCGCATGCGCCCTGCTTGCCCTCACGCTCGCCTGCGGCTCGGGCGGCGACTCCACTACTGAGCCCAGCAATCCACCCGCCGGCTCCAGCAACCTGCCGGCCGAGCTGCTCGGCGAATGGCATTACCAGTTCATCGGGGTTCCGAACTGCGATCCCGAGACCGGTCAGTGCGTGTCGACCACCAATCAGAGCGAGACCCTCACCCTGTCATCCAGCGGCCACTTCGAGCACGTGTTCGTGGGCGAGTCGAACTTCCCGCCCTGCAGTATGGAGGTACTGCACCAGTCGGAGGGGGCCGCGGAGGTGCGGGGCTCCAGCCTCCTGCTCCACATGAGCACGGGGACGACAAAGGTGACCGACACTTGCGGGGAAGATGCGACCACCGATGAGGCCGGCGAGACCGATACCTACACCTGGGAGCTCATTGACAACAACGGTAGCCCCCAGCTCACCCTGAGCAACGATAAAGGGACCGCGCTGGGTCCATTCGACCGGAAGTAGCCGATCGAT
>DATFQK010000091.1:0-2051 GCA_035264345.1 Gemmatimonadales bacterium
AGCTGCAGGCTCTGCAGTTGAGCCTGATCAGGAAAGACGACCCCCTTTTGGGCGATGTCACTCTCATGGCAGCCGGCAAGATAAAGGACCTCTACCAGAAGAGCACGGGGACTCTGAAAGCAAATCAACCCGCTCTGACCCTGCTCGCCTGGAGTCATTGCCGACAGTCTGGAGAAGGTAAAACAACACCAACGTTTCCGGCGACATCCTCCGGGCTCATAGAATCCTTGCCTCTAAAGACCAGCCTCTCCTGTGGAGATTTGCATCCAGAGGACGCCGCACCCGGTCTCGATGCCCTCACGGACTGGGTCAAGAATCAGAAGTGAGGCTATGGCATGGCTGTCATAGAAATCCTGGCGTTCGAATCCAACGGCGGCCGGCTCCGGAGCCATCCCCTCCCTCTGGAGGGCCCCGGATCACGCTGCTCGCTGCGGCTGCGCTCCCTCCCCGGAGCCACCGGCATCCACCTCTCCCTTACGAACGGTGGCGGCGTCCTGCTACGCGCGGAAGTGGACTCGGAAGGCGACGAATGGGTCGAGTTGACCATCGAATGGGAGGCTGAGAGCCGGTGGGCCCTGTCGAGCTCGGGACGCCGCATCCTCTATCTTCCCCCTGAATCAGACTACGAGCCCGTCCCGCCGCTCCGCCCGGCCTACAGGTCGAAGCAGCTCGACGTCGCGCTGGTGGTGGACGGCACCACCCGGGCCAACGGCCTGGGAGCCGCCCAGACGCCTTCGCCTCTCCTCCTGGCAGACCGGGAGCGCTGGGGCAGTCAGGCCGATCTCCTGATCGAAATGGTCACCGGGCTGGCCAAGGAAATGAAAGCAGACCTGCGCACGGTGGTGCTCGCGTTCGGAGACAGGCCGGTGCCCGCGACCAGCGCTCCGGACCTGCGCCCGGCCTACCATCTTCATCCTGCCAGGCCGGAGGAAAGAATCCTGCGCGGGGAGGACACCGCGCAGCTCCGTTCCCGCGTGGTGTCGCTGCCGGCGACCTCGGGCGGCGACTTCGTGGATTCCCTGGCGGACGCCCTCGCCGCCTGCCGCGAGCTACGGTGGCGCACCGCCGCCCGCAAGCTGTTGGTGCTCGTGGGAGATTCGCCCGGATACTCGATCCTGCGGCCGGCCCCCCATGGAGCCGACGCCCAGGTCCGCGAACGCGATGTGGATGTCGAGGCCGCGGCTCTCCATCGCCACGGAGTCGAGCTGTTCACCCTCTACCATGCTCCCGCGGTGGAAAGCGCCACGGCAGGGTTCCTGCGTCCCTTCGTGGATCACGCGCGGGCGCAGTACCTGCGGATTGCCACCCGGCCCGGATTCTTCTTCGAGGCCCCGGGCTTCGAACCGGGTGCGGCCGTGCGCGCCCTCATGAGCCGGGTGCCTGTCGTCGGCCGCGGCGCGAGTCCGGGGATTGTCGCCGCGCCGCCCCGGGCAAGGAGAGCCAGGGGATGACTCCGCCGGCTGTCTCATCGCAGGTCTCCAGAGAGGGGTTCGGCAAGGATCTCCTCTATACCGCGGCGGCTCTCGCTACCGTGCTGGGCTTTTTCGGGAGCCTCGCCCACCTGGTGCCCTTTCTGGGGACGGCGCCCGAGCAGGAGCCGGTCAACTTGAACGTCATGCGGCTGCTCGACGGACAAGGAAAGGCGGCCGTGCTGCTCATCAGCATGCCCATTTTCGGGTTGCTGAACACCTTCCTCGTGATCTCCCTCGCCAAGGCGGCGCTCTCCCTCCTCCGCCGCTGCGGCGTCGACCTGGACGGCGACGCCTGCGCCTGGCTGCTGTTGCTCTTCGTGCTGCTCCCAGTGGCGGCGGGGACGAACCTGGCATTCTCGATCGTGCTGTTCGGAGAGGTGCTTTCCCCCCTCCCCATCCTCTGCATGGCCGCGAGTCTCGTGGTGACCGCCTACTTCGCTTTCCGCTGGCTGCAGAAAGCCCTCTTCTAGTACCCGCCGAGGAGCTCGGCCAGCCGGGGATTCGGGGTGCGCTGGCGCCACGTCGTCAGCCAGCTCCGCAATGTGCCGCCGAAGAGGTCGGGCTCGCAGGAGAGACTCT
>DATFQK010000092.1:0-5742 GCA_035264345.1 Gemmatimonadales bacterium
ATTTGGCTGCCCGGAGCAGGCGACGGTAGATGACGTGATCCGCCTCACAGATCTGAAGGCCGGGCATAGAGTTACGTAGACTGGCTGAGGCAGGACCATTAGCTTTCAAAACCGCACCTGGCGGTGTTCGACTGGGATTCGGGCGGCGGGAGACCCCGCTGCCCGGCATCTGCGCTCGACCTATACCAGGAGCCAGTTTGCGCTCTTATCGACCAGCCTTCAATATTGATCGATTCCCCCCTACCGGATGTCTCCCGGCAGCATGACCGCGCCCATCGCCTGTCTGCAGTGCAGTGGCCCGCTCGGGCCGGATGACCGCTTCTGCGCGCAGTGTGGAGCGGAGCTTTTGTGGTGCGCGAGCTGCGGCGAGTTCCTGCTTCAGAGCGACGAGACCTGCCCCAAATGCGGCACTCCGGGCATTCCCCGGCCCGACTCCCACTCCATTCCCGTCGAGCTGACCGAAGACGATTCGCCCTGGGTTGAAGTGGTAGCCCGGCTCCGGCGGGCTACCCTGGGCGAGTTCGAGATCGGCCACGAGCTGGGACGGGGCGGAATGGCCGCGGTATTCCTGGCCCACGAGCTCTCGCTGCACCGCGACGTAGCCATCAAGGTGATGTCGCCCGGCCTGCTGATGGGTGACGGCATGATCGACCGCTTCCGCCGTGAAGCGATCACGATCGCGCATCTGAATCATCCCAACATTGTCTCGGTGTATTCGGTACGGGCCTCCGAAGGTCTCCACTTCTTCGTCATGCGCTGCATTCAGGGACGCTCACTGGAGCAGGTCCTCAAGGATGCGGGCAGGCTGCCGCTCGCCACGGTTCGGTCCATTCTATACCAGGTCGGCTCGGCTCTGGCTTACGCGCACCGCTTCAAGGTGGTCCATCGCGACATCAAGCCGGCGAATATCCTGATCGACGAGGATGGCAACGCTGTGGTCACCGACTTCGGCATTGCCAAGGCCGCGGAGGGGCCGAGCCACACCCACACAGGCTTCATGGTAGGGACTCCCGCCTATATGAGTCCGGAGCAGTGCGCCGGCGGTGACGTTTCGGGCGCCTCGGACCAGTACTCCTTGGGGGTCGTGGCCTATGAGATGATCACCGGCGTACCACCGTTCACCGGGTCCACCTATTCGGTCATCCAGGCGCACGTGGAGCAGCCACCCCGTCCGCTGCGCGAGCACGGGGATTGTCCGCCCGAGCTGGAGAGCGGCATTCTGCGGATGCTGGCCAAGAATCCGGAGGAGCGCTGGCCCAGCATGACGCAGGCGCTGACCGCGCTCGGCGCCGCCGCGCTGCCGGAGGACGATCCGGCGCGGGCTGAGCTGAGCCGGTTTGCCATGGCCGGATCGCGCACCTCGTTCGTGGGTTTGGGCAATGGCTCTCGAGTGGCCGGCGGCAAGTCCTCTGCCGTGCTCCAGTCCACCCCGCCAGGGATGATGCGGGCAGTCAGCATTCTGCCCCCACCGCCCGGGCTCGAGGTAGGTGACAGCTTCCTGTTGGTCGCGCGGGTGCACGATGGCCAGGCCGCTCGCTTGCCCACCGGTCCGGTGCAGTGGAGCAGCGACTCACCCGGCGTGCTCCGGGTCAACGCTACCAAGGCGGTTGCCACGGCTGTTACTCCCGGCACCGCCCTCATTCGCGCCGTCTGCGATGGACAGGAGGGCCGGCTGCGGGTCACGGTGGCGCTCCCCCGGGCCGATTCCATCGTGGTGAAGGCGGTCGAGAAAGCGATCACCGTGGGCGACGAGATCCGGCTGGAGGCGACGCCGCGCGACAAGCGGGGACGAGCGATTGGGCGGCCGGTAACTTGGCGCTCCGAGGACGACGCCGTGGCAACCGTCAGCCTCGACGGCGTTCTGGTGGCGCGCTCCGCCGGCTCCGCCCGCATCATCGCGGAGCTCGACGAAGCCCGGGCCAACGTCGGAGTCACCGTCCTGCCTCCGCGCGTCGCGGCGGTTCATATCTCGGCAGCGCCGGAGTCCGTGGTCGCGGGCGATTCTTTTGCGCTCACGGCCACGCCGCTCGACCGGTGGGCCGGTCCGCTCACCGACAGGAGTGTGGCTTGGAGCGTCAGCGATGTGAACATCGCGGTGGTGACTGCAGGAGGCTGGGTGATCACCCGGAATCCCGGTCACATCATGCTGACGGCGCTGTGCGAAGGCGTCAGCTCCTCGATCAGCGTGAACGTTTCGGAGCGGGTTCCCGAGCCCATCGTTTCCCGGCCCCGCCCTGATCCGATCCCGTGGGAGCTGCCGCCGGAGCCGCGTAGTCCGGAACCCAGACGCTCGCGAACTCGGCCAGGATGGCTGGTGGCCGCCGGAGGCGCGTTCCTGGTGGCGGGTGGCTTCTGGCTGGTGGGGGGACGCCGTCAGCCAGAACCGCCGGCCGTTCCGGAGACGGCCATTGCTCTACGGGACTCGGTAAGTAGCGACGACCCCGGCCTCGGCTCGGCCGGTTACACCGTTGCTTCCACCAGCGCGCCGGCGGATTCCGCGGTGGTGGACAGCAGTGCGCCGGTCTCGGTCACGATCACTCGGCGGCCGTCCCGTCCGCTCACGGTTGGGATGTCGAGCGCCCTTGCCGCCGAATCGCACGATGCCAGCGGCAAGATGGTGATGCCGGAGCGGATCTCCTGGAGGTCGACCGATACCACGGTGCTCAGGGTGAACTCCTCCGGCGTAGTGCAGGCGCTGGCTCCCGGCCGGGCCCAGGTCGTTGCCACCGCCGGGCCCCGGCGGGACAGCGCGCGGATCGTAGTACGTTCGGCTCCGCGCACTCCGGTGTTGCCGCAGCTCGCCTCGCTCTCGATCGCCTCTCCTGCTCCCCTCCGGGTGGGCGACACACTGACGCTGGCACTCTCCGGTCAGGACGAGAGCGGCAAACCGATCCCCGGCGTGAGAGCAACCTGGAGCTCCAGCGATCCGTCGGTTGCCTCGGTCGAGCAGAGCTCGGGGCTCATCAGGGCTCGCGCACCGGGTGGTACGCTCATCATTGCCCGAAGCGGGGGAGAATCGGCAATCTCATCGGTGTCGGTGGCTCCGGCGCTGGTGGCGTCGGTAGATGTGAGTGGTGCTCGCCCACTCAAGGTGGGAGATACTCTGGATCTGCGAGCAGCCCCACGCGATCAGCGCGGAGTGGAATTGAGCGGCCACCCGGCGGCCTGGGCCAGCAGCAACCCGGACGTGGCGTCGGTGGATTCCTCCGGAGTAGTGGTGGCCCTGGCAGCGGGCACCTCAGACATCAGCGCCAGGGTGGACGGGAAGGCGGGCAAGGTGAAAGTCACCGTTCTCCCGCAGCCGCGGACCAGCCGTGCCGAACTCGCTGCCGAGGAGGCGCGACATGCGGCGCCCGCCACACCTCCGGCTGATTCAGCCGCCGAGCGGCTGCGGGTGATCGATCAGATGCGGCAGGGCGTGGACCAGTGCTACAACGCGGTGGCGCAGAAAGATGTCAGTGAATTGGAAGACCTCTATCATCCCGAGTCCAAGACCGACCTGGACAATCTGAAGAAGCTCAGCCGGATTCTGCGTACCAGCGAGTGGGCCGCGCAGGTGGGTGTGCGCGAGGACGGGGCTCAGCGGATCGGCAGCGCCACGGCTTCGATGGAATTCGGATTCCAGCTGTCCTGGAAGGACGCTTTTGGGGGCAGGCTTACCAGCCGGCCGGTTTTCCGGGTGGATTTCGTGAAGGATGGCAGCACGCTCAATCTGTCCAGCTGCCGGATTATCGGCAGGCCGGACCTCTAGGCCAAAAGTCTACCCTCCGATCCCGAAAGCAAACCCCACACGCACGACCAAGTTGGCTCCCGAGCTCAGCTCCACAGGCTCGCTCGTCCTCGTCCCGCTCGATTCGTTCTCGAACACGAGGGTGCCGCTACCCAGTTGATTGTATCCGAAGGTGGCCCCCATATCGAGATTGACGCGGGATGACAGGCGGTACAACAGGCCGCCACCTCCGTTGATCTGAATGAAGGACGATGAGAGGGAAAACTGAGGATCGGAAAAGCCTACCTTGAGCAGGGAAAAGCGGGCGGAGAGGTAGGGAGCCCACACATTGCTTCCCGTATGAATCCGGTATCGAGGCTCGATGAAGGGGCCGTACAGCCTTAAATTCAGGGAGTCGGGGTCGGTTTCTTTAATCGGTGGGCGATCGTGGACGGTGTATTGAAAACCCACACCGAATGAAAGCGCCCCAGGCGTGTAACGGATCTGACCTTCCGCTCCAAACCCGCTCTTGATCCCGTTGAACACATCACCGTAGACCCCATTGTACAAACCCGAGACTTGTACCGAGATAGCCTGAGCTGACTGGGCCGTTGCCCTGCCCGCAGCGAGCAGCGTCAGTGCCGTAAGAAGTCCTGAAGAGCTTCGGTACACTCTGACTCCAGATCAGCGAGTTCTTGCGGCGCGAGATCCCGGCGCAATGGGTGGTGGACCCGAGTGCCTCACCGCTGAGGACGTTCGTATCTGGCTCATGGCTGCGGCACTGGTGACCGTGTACTGGAACTGGACCGGTGAGCCTTCCGGCACCGAAGCCGTGGCCATGGTGCAGAACGGCTGATCACCGGAAGGCTCGGTTCCTGTAGGCTGCCTGGTGCTCGAGTAGCCATTGGCGTCGGTCGGCGGTACCGGCTCGCCTGGGGTGCCGTCGCAGGTAGACCACTGGACATTGACGTTGGCAACTCCATTGCCGAACTGATCAATCACCCGGACCACGAACAAGTCGGGCAGCTCGGAGTTTATTGGCGCCGTCTGTATCGGATCGTCGCCTGAGACCTTCACCAGCTTTGCTGCCGGACCTGGGATGGCGAGTATGCTGTCCCGGAAGATGCGGCCATCCGGCAGCCCCAGTTGCAGGTACTGATAACCTGCCGTTGGACCGAGGGTCCAGCTGCCTGCCTGCACCACCCCGTTGATGTCGCTGAAGGGTGTCACCGGCAGTGCGGTTCCGCCAGACGGCGCCTTCAGGGTGAAATCCGCGTCCGCCACCGGCCGGGTTGAGGCGTCTCTGAAGGTCCAGGTAATCACCGGTCCGGCAACCGTGCTGCCCACCACCGCCGAAGCCGGGTGGCTCGGGGCAGACGTAACGGTGGAGACGCTCGGCAATGTCACTCGTGCCGTCACGCTCTGCAGTCCCGGCGCGGCAAAGGTGAGGTCCTTGGGTCCCGGTATGCCCTGCAGCGTGAGCGCGCTGAACGCGGCACGTCCGTTCTCGTCGGTCGCCACCGTTTCACCGGAGATTGTAGTCCCCGTGGGCAGGGCTGAGACGGTTACCAGCACCCCTGCCTGAGCAAGAGGATTTCCGCTGGCGTCCTGAATCTGAAGTACCGGCTGACTGACCAACGGCAATCGGCTCCGCGCTGCGGTGGAGGGCTGGGTCACAAACGCCAGGCGTGCCGCGGAGCCCACCGTGATGGCAAAGGGTGTGGAGGTTACGCCCCCCAGGCCAGGCGCGCTGAAGGAAAGGGTATAGTTGCCTGCGACACCCGTCACCCCCAGCCCACTGAAGGCAGCCTGGCCGTTTGCATCGGTGGTCGCAGTCGGGTTTGTCAGCGTGCCGCTGGGTCCGGAGGATATCGCGGCCGTAACCACCACGCCCGGCTGGGCCGTCGGGTTCCCGTTCTCGTCCACGGTCTGGAGCACCGGCTGCTGTGCAAACGGAGTTCCGCTCTGGGTGGGAGAAGACGGTTGGGTCGAGATTCTCAGCCGGCCGGCGGCGCCGGCCCGCGCGGTTGCGG
>DATFQK010000093.1:0-3896 GCA_035264345.1 Gemmatimonadales bacterium
GTCTATGAGGTCGACGACGAGCATCTCCTCATCGTCGCGAGCGATCGGGTAAGCGCGTTCGACGTGGTGATGCGGGAGCCGGTGCCCTACAAGGGCGCGGTGTTGACTCAGATCAGCGCCTTCTGGTTCGAGCGCCTTGCCCACGTCTCTCCCTCTCATTACATCACGGCCCGAACCGGAGAGATCGTTGGCCGGATCCCTGAACTGGCCGGCAGCCGCTCCGAGCTGGCGGGCCGGGCCATGCTGGTTCGGCGGGCTCCCCCGGTGCCCTTCGAATGCGTGGTGCGAGGTTACCTCTCGGGCTCGGCCTGGGCGGAATACCGCGACCGGGGAACGTTGGCGGGCGAGCGGCTACCGGAGGGCCTGGTGGAGAGCCAGCGGCTGGATCCTCCACTCTTCTCTCCCGCAACCAAGGCGGAAACCGGACACGATCTCAACATCACTTTCAGTGTTGTAGCCCGGACGCTGGGACCCGAGCTCGCGGAGCGGCTCCGGGATGCCAGCTTTGCCATCTATCAGGCGGGGCGGGACCACGCCGCCCGAAACGGCATTATCATCGCCGACACGAAATTCGAGTTCGGGATGGACCCCCAAGGCGAGCTGCGGGTGATCGATGAGCTTCTCACGCCCGACTCCTCCCGGTTCTGGCCGGCCGATCGGTACCAGGCGGGCCATGCCCAACCCAGCTTCGACAAGCAACCGCTCCGGGACTATCTGGCCTCCCTCAAGGCCTCAAGCCAATGGAACGGCGAAGCCCCTCCGCCGGCGCTTCCTCCTGAAGTTGTGCAGGCCACCAGCCGACGCTATCTGGAGGCCTTCCGTCTCCTCACCGGCCGTGACCTGGTGGTCGACGCGTGATCCGAACTGCACCCGAAGGACGCTGGTTCATCGTCATTGCCTGGGCCATTTCACTGGGGCTCTGGCTGGCGGTCTGGCGCTACGCGACTCCGACGTGCTGGATCGCCGCGGTGCTCTGGACTGTGCTGGCTGTCTGGGTGGTTGCCTTCTTTCGAGATCCCGATCGCCCGGGCCAACGGGGAGACCGACTCATCCTGGCTCCGGCCGATGGCAAGGTGGTGAGCATCGTCGACGTCGAGGAGCCGGCCTTTTTCCAGGGGCGGGCCACCCGGATCTCGATTTTCATGAACGTGTTCAACTGCCACGTGAATCGGTATCCCACGGACGGAACGGTGGAGTACCGGCAGTACAATCCCGGCAAGTTCGGTCATGCCGCCGCGGAGAAGTCGAGTCTGGACAACGAACAGTCCAGTGTTGGGCTGGTGAATGGGCGGGGCAAGGTTCTGATCCGTCAGATCGCGGGTCTGATCGCCCGGCGGATCGTGACCGATCACGAGGTGGGAACTCGAGTGCAGCAGGGCCAGCGCCTGGGCATGATCCGCTTCGGCTCTCGCGTCGACCTGTTCTTGCCTCCGGCCAATACCCGCGTCCTGGTCAAGACCGGCGATAACACTCTGGTAGGAGTAACTGTGGTGGCCGAATGGAGCTGAGACAGCGGCGCGAGCGCCTTCCCCGACCCACCATGCGCCATGTGGTGGTCGTGATGCCGAGTGCCTTCACGCTGGGCAATCTGTTCTTTGGCTTCTGGTCCATCGTGTCGGCGTTCAACGGCAATTTCCGCTGGGCGGGATGGTTCATCGTCTTCGCCGGCATTCTCGACATGCTGGATGGGCGGGTCGCCCGGCTGTCCGGCACCGGAACCCGCTTCGGCGAGGAGCTCGATTCTCTGGTGGACCTGATCTCCTTCGGAGTGGCCCCTGCCCTGCTGATGTACTTTCTCGACTTCTCGAATGCCGGCCGCTTCGCCTGGATCTTGTGCTACATCTACGTCGTCGCGGTGGCACTGCGACTGGCCCGCTACAACGTGCTCTCTGCCGGCAAGCCTCCCACCGGCTGGTTCACCGGGATGCCGTCGCCCTCGGCAGGCATGACGTTGGCCGTCTACTATCCCTTCAGCCAAACCAACTGGTATCGCGCCTCACTCTCCTACCTCGACCTGCAGCACGAAGGATTGGTCGTGCTCATGCTGTTGCTGGCCGTGCTGATGGTCAGCAACGTCAAGTACCCGAAGTTTCCTCCCATCGGGGTCCGAAGCGCGCGAGGGATTCTAGGCCTCACCGTACATCTCCTCATTCTGCTCGGCGGAATCTTTGCACCTGAGTATTTTTTGTTCCCATTGGGATTGTTGTATATGACTTTTGGACTGATCCGGACCACAGTGCTGGGGCTGATGGAACGGCCGGAACCAGTCACGGTGGTCGGAGAGCGGGTGGTCGACGCCCACGATCCCACCCTGCCGCCACCGCTCTCGCATGAGCGCCGGAGACACTCAGGGGACCGCCGACAGGAGTCCGAATAATGACCTTTCGCGTACACGTGCGAGTGATGCCGCGCACCGGGCTGCTGGATCCCCAGGGCCAGGCCGTCGAGCACGCGCTGTCGGCCCTCGGTTTTGCCGAAGCCGGAGCCGTCCGGGTTGGCCGAGCCATCGAGCTGGACGTGGATGCCGGCTCACGCGACGAGGCAGAAGCGCGGGCCCGGTTGATGTGCGACAAGTTGCTGGCCAATCCGGTCACCGAAGACTATCTGCTGGCGGTGGAGGAGGACTGATGACCCGGATAGCGATCGTGCGATTTCCCGGCAGCAACTGCGACTTCGACACCCTGCGAGCCGCCCAGAGCCACGGTGCAGAGACCTACTTTGTATGGCATCGCGACACCGATCTGAAGGACGCCGACATCGTCATCCTCCCCGGTGGCTTCAGCTACGGCGACTACCTGCGGACCGGCGCCATTGCGCGGTTCAGCCCGATCATGGGGGCGGTACAGCGCCACGCCGCCGATGGTGGACCGCTGCTCGGGATCTGCAATGGATTCCAAATCTTGTGTGAGGCCCAGATGCTGCCCGGGGCGCTGTTGAGGAATGCGGGGCTCACGTTCGTTTCCAAGCCGGTCGATGTCACCGTCGAGCAAACCGACACCGCGTTCACCTGCGACTACGAGCCGGGTGCCCGCCTGCGCCTGCCGGTAGCTCACGGAGAGGGCCGGTACGTGGCGTCGCCCGACACCCTGCGCATGCTCGAGGCCGAGGGCCTGGTAGTGCTCCGGTACGTGGCCGCCACCGAGCGCTCGCCGTTTCAGCCGAACCCCAATGGCGCCACCAATCATATCGCCGGCATCTGCAATGCCGCCGGCAACATCGTGGGCATCATGCCTCATCCCGAGCGGGCCAGCGACCGCCTGCTCGGCCTGACGGGAGGGGCGGGGTTCTTCACCTCGCCCATCTCGTCGCACCAGAACGTCGCCACCGCAAGGACTCAGGAATGAAGTCAGACAAGCCCAGTCGCAACGAAGAGGAGTACTTCGTCCGGGAAGACGCCGAATTGATGCGGCGTGAGCGGGAGCGCGCCCAGGCGGCAGCCACCGCGGCGGAACGCAAGTCGCACTACATGAAGTGCCCCAAGGACGGCTACGATCTCGGCAGCAGCAATGTTCACGGGGTTCAGATCGAGACCTGTCCTCACTGCGGCGGCATGTGGCTCGATTCCGGTGAACTGGAGGCCGTGTCCCATGAGGAGCGGCCGAATGTGTTCACCCGAGTGCTGTCCGATGCGCTTTCGACCTTCCGCCGCTCTCCCCGGGGCCGCCAGGCCGACAAGCCCGTTCATGATCCGGGCAACCCTCTCAGCTGAGGAGTAGGAGTGACGGTTTCCGGCGTTGCCAGCGCAGCCAGCGAAACGATCTCAGAGCCGGGGGAGCGTCCGGTAACGCCGGAGCTGGTGCGAGAGCACAACATCAACCAGCTCGAATACAGCCGGATTGTCGACCTGCTGGGCAGGACGCCCAGCTTCACCGAGCTTGGGGTCTTCTCCGCATTAT
>DATFQK010000094.1:0-6577 GCA_035264345.1 Gemmatimonadales bacterium
CGCGACGACAGCCCCGGGTCGACGGCGTGACGCCTGAGACGCTCCTGCCCGCCTCGTCGAGCGGAGAGCGCCGCCGGGCAGCCCAGGAGTCACGGGCACCGGTCCACGTCTGGGACCCCAACGGACCTTCCGCTCCCGTCGCGCCCGTCCTCTGGGATGCGTTGCGCGACTCGGTTTTGTGGGCAGAGGCCGAGTGGGAGCGTGTGGTCGAGCACGCCGCAGGAGCCGAGGAGGCCACGGCTCACCTCGCGCATCTCAGCGCCGCCATTCGCCAGGAAGCAACAGGGACCTCCACCTCCGCCGACCTCAGCTCGGTCCCCCGGAACGCGCTCTCTCGGCGATTACTGGGGCTCATTCGTGGTGCGTTCATTACCCGGGTCCGCAGCCTTCCCTCGCTCGACCCCGCCCAGCTGCTCAGAGTTCTTCATGCGATCGAGGTTGTAGCCGAGCATCTGGAGGCCGACTGGTCCCAGCATTTCACCGATCGGCTTTCCGCCCCCGATGGCCTGGAGCTGGTCGTGGAGGTGGCGCATGACCTGCGCTCCCCCCTCACCTCGATTCTGTTCCTGGCGGAAACCCTGCAGCGCGGTCGCAGCGGCTCGGTCAACGCGGTTCAGGAGCGGCAGCTCGGCCTGATATACAGCGCCGCCTTCGGACTCAGCTCCGTCGCGAGCGACGTGATCGAGCTGGCCCGCGGCGGCGATCGTCTGGTGGATCTGGACCCGATTCCGTTCTCGGTGAAGGACATTCTGGAATCGGTTCGCGACATCGTTCAGCCGATTGCGGAGGAGAAGAACCTGCAGGTGAAGGTCACGTCGCCGGACGCCGACTTCCGCATCGGACATCCGGTGGCCCTGAGCCGGGTGCTGCTCAACCTGACCACCAATGCCCTCAAGTTCACCGCCGAAGGCTCGGTGGAGGTGAGCGCGGTGGCCCGGAACCCCCGCTGCATCGAGTTCTCGGTTCGAGACACCGGTCGGGGGATACCGCCTCAGTCGATGGCCACGCTCTTCGAGCCTTTCAGGCGGAGACAGAAGCCCGGCGAATACACCTTCTCCGGTTCCGGGCTCGGCCTTTCCATCTGTCGAAAGCTGGTCGAGGCCATGGGATCAGTGCTGCAGGTGGAGACGGCGCCTGGCTACGGAACCCGGTTCTATTTTGCGCTGGACCTGCCGCCGGCCGGCGAGACCCAGCTCGGTTGATCTCCTTCAGTCCCCCCGATAAATTCTTCCAGCTAGCCGAGATGGATGCGCCGGGCAGTCCCGGGCCGCGTCTCTTCCATGCTGGCATGATCCTGGGATGGCATCGTGTCATGGCCGCCGTGGCCTGTACCCGGCGCTCGTGAGAGCCACCCTTTTCGGCGCGGGCAAGCGAGAACCAAAGAGGTTCTGCTCCGCGCCTTCACAAGAGGTCTCCCGGCCTCGTGAGCTCCCCATCACTGCCGCATGCCGGCTGGTGCGGCGAGAGGGCTCGCGCAGGAGGTTGGCCTGACACCGAGCGCCTCGTGAACCGACCGCTAATTCGGCCGGGCCGACATCTGAGTCAGCCCCCCGTCCATGCCCCGCACGCCGCCCTCCTGATTGACTTCGACAACGTCACGCTGGGCATTCAGAAGGACCTCACGAAAGAACTTCGCACCCTGCTCAACAGCGACATCATCAAAGGCAAGGTCGCCGTACAACGCGCCTATGCCGACTGGCGCCGCTATCCGCAGTACATCGTTCCGCTGTCTGAATCCTCCATCGATCTCATCTTTGCGCCGGCGTTTGGGTCCAGTAAGAAAAACGCCACCGACATTCGCCTGGCCATCGATGCCATAGAGCTGGTGTTTACCCGGCCGGAAATCGGCACCTTCATCCTGCTCTCTGGAGACAGCGACTTCTCCACCATGGTCATCAAGCTGAAAGAGTACGGGAAGTACGTCATCGGAGTGGGGATACGGGAATCGGCCAGCGATCTGCTGATCCAGAACTGCGATGAGTACTACTCGTACAACGATCTGGCGGGTCTCACCAAGGAGGTCGACACTCCGTCCACCCAGCGGGACCCGTGGGAGCTGGCCGCACAGGCAGTTGCTCAGATGGCCCGCAACGGCGATGTAATGCGTTCCGACCGGCTCAAGCAGGTCATGCAGCAGATCGATCCCAACTTCGACGAGCGCAACGCCGGGTTCAACCGCTTCAGCAAGTTCGTCATCGAAGCCGGCCACCGGGGCGTCGTCCTGATCACCAAGCTGGACAACGGGCAGTACGAGGTCGCCCCCGGCCCTGGTGGTCATGTTCCCAGCGCTGAGCCCGCAGCGCAGCTACCGAGCGAGGTGGGACGGGAGGATGCGTCAGCCGGCCGTGCGCGGGGCAGAGAAGATGGCGGCCGGAGCCGGCGAGGACGCCGGGGAAGGGGCGGAAGAGATCGCGCAGGGCGGGAAGGAGCGCCGCATCGCGATCGTGTGAACGGAGGCCCCCGGGCCGACGGCGGGCGCGCCCGGGAAGAACGGCCGGAGAGCAGCCTCACGCTGGCTCGGGCCTTCCAGCTGATGTCGCAGGCTCTTTCGGAGTTTCGCTCTCCGGTCGGCCAGGAGGCACTGCGGCTCCGGATGGTGGCCATGCACGGCCGAGAGGATGCTCTACTCGATGCCACCCGTTTCCCTCGCCTCTTGAGACAGGCCAACGATGCGGAAGTCGCCGACGTCCGGAAGGTGGGCGACGACGACTACGAAATCTCGGCGCAAGCTGGTTCGACGCGTGCTGCACCGCCTGCTCTCCCGGCCGAGGAGCTGCAGCCTGCCCCGACCCCGAACGCTAGCCAGGATGCCGGCGCTCTAGGCCAGCGGGATAACGGCCAGCGGTTCGGGGTGCGGTTCCGTCGGGGCTCGAGGGCGCCGAGCCGGGGGGGCGAGATCCCGCTCATCGGCGTCGTTCGGATCGAGCCGCCGGCGGAGCAGCCCCAGGCCAATGAGCCCGTTGGCATGGCTACGGCTCCGACTGACGCCGAGCCGCCGGCCGAGGCGCCGGCCAAACGGCCGCGGCCACGCCGACCCCGGAAGCGAGCCGCTGCCCCAACAAAGGAACCCGCAGTGGCTTCTACCGGCGAAGTCCCGGTCGAGCCCTCGGCGGAGGCAGCTCCTCCCAAGCGCGCCCGAACGCGCAGCCGGAAAAAGCCGGAATGACGCGGGTCCGACGGGCAGCCACGCTGCCCGTCTCTTTTTTTGTTCGCCCTACCGAACAGGTGGCCGCCGAGCTGCTGGGGATGATGGTGGTGTCCACCGTCGGGGGTGAGGTGACGGAGGGCAGGATCGTCGAGACCGAAGCCTATCTCGGCTATGACGACCCCGCCTCACACGGCTACCGGCACCGGCGCAATGCGCGTAACCTGGCCCTCTTCGGTCCTCCGGGCTCCTGGTACGTGTATCTGTCGTATGGCATGCACTGGTGTGCCAACCTGGTCTGCCAGCGCCGCGGACTGGCCAGCGCAGTGTTGCTGCGTGCTTTGGAGCCGATTGAAGGTTTGGAAGTGATGCGTGGGCGAAGGCGGGGAGTGGAGACCAAGGACCTGTGCTCCGGTCCGGGAAAGCTGTGTCAGGCGCTGGGGATCGATCGCTCGCTCGACGGCACCAGGATGGCGCGGAGCTCCGTCATCGTGCGCCACCCAACGGCATGGGAGCAGCCGCAGGTTACGGTGACGCCCCGGATCGGTATCACCAAGGCAGCCGACTGGCCCCTTCGCTTTCATGTGGCCGGTTCGCCGTGGACGTCCCGCAAAGAGACGGGCGGGAGATCTCACGATCTCCCGCCCGAGTAGCTATCCGATTAGATCAGTATCCGCCGCCGCTGGGGCGCTCCCGAGCATTGCCGAGACCGATACGCAGTCCGGCGGACAAGCTGTAGGTGGGGCCTTCCAACAGTCTGCCGGTTCCCTGATTGGCACCGAATCCTGACGACCGCTGGACTGCTGACGAAGATGTGATCTGCGCCTGGCCGAAGCCCACGAAGCGCGCCAGCTTGAACTGAACTCCACCGAGAAATAGCATGAAGCCGGTCGAGCCGATTTCCTCGGCGGCCTGCTGCAGCCCGTCACTCACGGGGTTGACAACGTGCTGGATGCCAAGGCCCAAGCCGAAGTAGGGCTGGATGGGTAACTGCAAAGGAAAAGCCATTAGCGTGCCGGAGTACCTACGAATGTCATTGAATGTGACGGCATGGGTGGTGCCGATGCCGTCAGTGAAGACACCCAGTTCATCCGACCCGAAGCCTTCCTCTACAGAGAGCAGCAGCCCGGTACGCTTAGCTACAACCAGCAGGTGACCACCAGCCATCGGAATGTTGTCCCGATCCTGAGCGGATGTTCTGAAATTCAGGACTCCACCCTGGCCGCCGATATACCACTGGAAGGAGCCATTTCCCGGCTGCTGCGCCGAGAGTTGGGCCGCCCCCAAGCCGAGGGCCAGCGCCACGACTGGGAAGATCCGGGTGACCATACGCATCAGACTGCCTCCGTAGAGTGTCTGCACCAGGACCTTCCTGGCGCTTACCGGTGCCGCTTGGCGCGGTACGTCAAAATGCGGGAACTCATGCTTGGACTACGGGAGAGGAGAGGTAGTGGCGGGGTAAAAGCGCCGTCCTAACAATGCTGGCTGGCAATGACTTACATCGCTCTCGCCAATCCTCCCAGACCCGTCGAGAGGGGGGAAGTGCAAGGAGTGGGCCGGGTGTCATCATGAGGTCAGATCAGCGCGAGCTGCTTTCCTACCTTACGAAACGCCGCGAGTGCCTGGTCCAGGTCAGCACGGGTATGGGCTGCCGAGATCTGGCAGCGCACTCGTGCCTGACCCTGAGAGACCACCGGATAACCGAAGCCGGTGACAAAGACGCCCTCCTTCAACAATAGATCGCTCATCCGGATGGCCGCGGCCGTCTCGCCCAGGATCACTGGAATAATCGGTGTCTCGCCGGGAAGAGGCCGGAAGCCGAGCCCGAGAAGCTGATCCCGGAAGTAACGAGCGTTTTCCCGTAAGGCGGTAACGAGCTCCGGGTGCTGCTCCAGGTACTCGATGCTGGCGAGCGCACTTGCCGCGACCGTTGGTGGCAAGGCATTGGAGAAAAGCTGGGGCCGCGCGCGCTGCGTCAGGTAATCGCAAACGGCCGCCGAAGCGGCCACGAACCCGCCGGCGGCTCCTCCGAGCGCCTTGCCCAGGGTGGAGGTGATCATGTCGACCTCTCCCAGCACGCCAAAGTGTTCCGCGGTGCCTCGTCCGTGCTTTCCCAGCACGCCGGTCCCGTGCGAGTCGTCCACCACCAGGACCGCCTGGTGCTTGCGACAGACCTCGATCAGGTCGGGCAGCTTGGCGATCGCGCCTTCCATCGAGAATACGCCGTCGGTGACCACCATCTTCACTCGGCGGTCCCGCGCCGCCTCGAGCTTTGCCTGGAGATCGCTCAGGTCGGAATGCTGATACACCGCGCTCTGGCATTTGGTAATGGCCTTGGCCAGCCTTACGGCATCGATGATGGAGGCATGATTCAGTTGATCGCTGATGATCACGTCATCCTGAGTCAGCAGAGTTGCGGGAACCGCCTCATTGGCATTCCAGGCGCTGACGAATGACAGTGATGCCGGTGTCCCCACCAGCCGGGCGCAGGCCGCTTCCAGGGCGCGGTGGATGGTGAAGGTGCCGCAAATGAAACGGACCGAGGCGGTGCCGGCGCCAAACTGGTCCAGCGCATCCTTGCCGGCAGCCACAACTGCGGGGTGGTTGGAGAGGCCGAGGTAATTATTGGACGAGAGGATGATGACCTCGCCCCGGTCTTCCATCCGCACTCGGGGTCCCTGCGGACTGGCCAGGTAGTTGAGCCGCTTGTAGGTGCCGTTTTGGATGAACTGCTCCAGTTCGGGCTCGATTCGCTGTTCCAGCGCGTTCGTCATGAGCCGATCTCCAGAATCACCTTGCCCGCCTGGCCGTCCTTGATCACCTGAATAGCGTCCCGGATGCATTCCAGCGGAAATCGGTGGGTGATCACCGGCCGCGGATCCAGCTGACCGGCCCGAAGGAAGCGGCGCATCTGATGCCAGGTCTGGTACATTTTCCGGCCGGTCACACCGTACAGCGTGAGCCCTTTGAAGATGATGTCGCGGGCAAAATCCACTTCCGTGGTCCGGTTGGGCGTACCCAGGAGGTTGAGCCGTCCCCCCATCCGAGCCGCGGCCAGAGCCTGAGCATGCCCGCTGGGATGTCCGCTCATTTCACAAACCAGATCGACGCCATCTCCACCGGTCAGCTCGCGGACGCGAGCCACCACGTCGTCGGTTCCCGGATTCAGAGTGACTTGGGCGCCCATCTCCCGGGCGAGCTCGAGCCGGGTTGGATTGAAGTCGCTGGCTATGACGAGCGATGCTCCGGCCGCCCGGGCAACTCCCACCGCGAAGCAGCCGATGGGACCACAGCCGAGCACCAGCACGGTGCTGCCGGGTACCTGCGCCTCGAGCACAGTGTGGACCGCATTGCCCAGCGGATCCATGATGGCGCCGATCTCGGTGGGGATGCCGTCGAGCTTGATGACGTTGGAGGCAGGCATGACGATGA
>DATFQK010000095.1:0-3059 GCA_035264345.1 Gemmatimonadales bacterium
CCAGCCGGGCGGCGGCAGGTAACGCAATGAGGTGAGGCCGAGGGGGCCAAAGATCCGCTGCTCCAGCAGCGAGTCGATCCGCTGATGGTAGACGGTCTCCAGGATTTGGGTGAGCACGATGGCGCCGAGATCGGAGTAAACGTCCCGAGATCCGGGGGGGTATTCGAGCGGAGTGGTGTCTGCCAGGGCGAAGGCATCTTGCCGGCTGGACGCCTCCCGGAACAAGGGTCTCCAGGCCGGAAGCCCTCCGGCGTGACCCAGGAGCAGGCGTACCGTGATCTTTTCCTTCTCCGCTCCGGCAAACGCGGGAACGTAACGCTGAACCGGAGCGTCCAGCTCGAGCTTCCCTTCGCTCACCGCCAGCATCAGCCCGGTGGTAAGCCCGACCACCTTGGTCAACGAAGCGAGATCATACACGGTGCCGGGGCCCGGTCGGCTGGCATCGAGGTCACCGAGGCGGCCGGTGCCAAAGACAAATCGTTCCCCGTCATGGGTCACGCCCAGCACCGCGCCAGGAGCGGCACCTCTGGCCACCGCCGAATCGAGATACTGCATGACCCGCTGCCAATCGGTTTTCAGCCGCAGCACGGGACCGGCCGAATCGTTGGGGTGCCCGGGGACGCAGGCGGCAAGCAGGAGGACAAGACCGATGCGCTCTCCATTCACGGGAGGTGCCGCTGAAGGCCCCAGCCGCGGGGGTAGGTCGGCGGAATGGAAATGGGGAGCCGGCCGGTGATCGGTGCGACGCCGGCCAGCGCGCGGCCGGCAGCCTGCTCGGTCACGGAGTTCGAGCGCCAGCCGATCAGATAGGAGCCCACCTCGGGCAGGCTGCTGATGAGGTACGGATTTCCCAGGGACACCAGGATGGTGGGCCGAGCCCGCGCGGTGGCAAAAATGAGGGAACTGACCGAGTCCGGGAGTCCGAGATTGCCGCGGCGATCGGTGGGCCGGTCGGAGATGGCAAAGAGGGCTACTGAGCCCTGAGCTATGGCGCTGGCGGCTGAATCGTAGCTGGCCGGCCCGCTGGCGGGCCACAGCTTAAACGTGGTCACCGAAAATCCCTGGGTCCTGAGCTCGGCCCCGAGCGCGTTGCCCAGCGATCGGTTGTCCTCCTCGCCATAGGTGACCATGGCCAGCGACCGCCGGCTGCGCCGCAGGTTGTGCACCAGCCCGTTTACATCCTTTACCATGACGATGGAGCGCGAGGCCATGGCGCGCGCCTCATCCCGAAATTCGGCCTTGCCCACGACCGCCGGAATGCTGTCGAGTGCAACGGTTCTCCGGGTGAACAGGCCCAGCCGCCGCTTGAGCTCGAGCACCCGACGCACTGACCGGTTCAACCGCTCGGGCGTGATCTCGCGCCGGCCGACGGCTGCCACCATGGCCTCGATGGCCTGTGCCGGATCGGCGGGCTGGAGCAAGAGATCGGCGCCAGCCTGGAAGGCGCGGACCCCCGCCTCCGCCCCGTACACATTGCCGATCCCACCCATGTTGAGCGCGTCGGTGATCACCAGTCCCTTGAAGCCGAGCGAGTCCCGGAGGATGCCGGTGAGTATGTTGGGAACGACGGTGCCGGGCCGCATGAGTCCGCCGTCCATGCCTGGCAGCGCGATGTGAGCCGACATGATCGCGCTGACGCCCGCGGCGATGGCGCTTCGGAAGGGGACCAACTCGACCGAGCTCAGACGGGCCCAGTTGCTGAACAAGACGGGAAGCACCAGATGAGAATCGCTGCCGGTGTCGCCGTGTCCCGGGAAATGTTTCGCGGTGGCGAGCATCCCGTTGTCCTGGAGTCCCCGGACTTCCGCAGAGACCAAGTGGCCGACTGCCTCGGGGTCTTCGCCGAAGGACCGAACATTGATGATGGGATTGGCTGGGTTGTTGTTGACGTCTGCCACCGGCGCAAAGGCGAGGTGGATGCCCACCGCCCGGCCCTCGAGAGCGGTGATCCGTCCCACCGCGTAGGCGTCGGAGTCCCGAGCCGTCGCGCCGATGCCCATATTGGGGGGGAACGGTGTTCCGCCGTTCAGCCGAATGGCGGTGCCCGCTTCCAGGTCGGACCCCACCAGCAGCGGCAGGGCCGAGCGCTCTTGCAGCCGGTTGAGCTTGGCCGCGACATCGAGTGGTGATCCCACGGACACCAGCAGACCGCCGACGTGGAGCGAGTCCACCCAGGCCTGCATCCGGGCAAAGGCCTCGTCGTCGAACGCGGCGTACGATCCAGGGATCCAGGGAATGACCAGTTGGGCGATCCGGTCTCGCAGCGAGAGTGACTCGAGCAGCGCGTCGATGTCCACTTCCGGCGGCGTCGGCTGCCCCGGAAATTGTGCCGGTTGGGGCGGCGGAGCGGTGCTGCTCCTGCCGCAGGCCCCTACCACCAGCAACGCCACTACGAGGTACTTGGAGTGCACAGAGCTTTGGCCCTAGCGGGAATCTGGGGGTGCGTTATCGGCTGCGCGGCCGGCACCAGCGCCGTCCGCGATCGGGTACGCCCGGGCATCGAGGTCCTGCTGAGCGACAGCACGCAGCTGGTCCGCAACCGACGGGTCGGTCTGGTGAGCAACCAGACCGGCGTGGATGCACAGGGGATCAGCGACGTGACGCGGTTGCGAGATGCCGGGATCCGGCTGGTGGCGCTGTTCAGCCCCGAGCACGGATTTCAGGGGGCGGCCGATCCGGGCGCTCTGGTTGCGTCTTCGAAAGATTCGGCCACAGGGCTTCCAATCTATAGTCTTTATGGCCGGAGTTCTGCCCCCACCGACGAGATGCTTCAAGGCATCGACATGATGCTGGTGGATTTGCAGGACGCAGGCGCCCGCTACTACACCTATCTCGCCACTACGATAGAAGTGATGCACGCGGCAGCTCGCCGGAAGCTGCCGGTGCTGATCCTCGACCGGCCAAATCCGATCGGCGGCCTGGTGCAGGGCAACGTGCTCGACCCGGCCTTCACCTCGAAGGTGGGCAGCCTGGCCGTCCCCATGCGCCATGGAATGAGTCTGGGGGAGCTGGCCCGCCTTGCGGCGCAGGACCTGGAGATCCGGGTTGATCTGCGGGTG
>DATFQK010000096.1:0-3838 GCA_035264345.1 Gemmatimonadales bacterium
CATTGGCCGATGGTGACGCCGTTCGTCTCCCAGATCGCCCTCAGCTTCGGTTGCGACGACGTGGAGGGTACAGTGGTGTTCGAGCGCATCTACCACGAAGCCGGAGCCCATACCGCCATGCACCTGCCCTATATGGACCTGGTCAGGCTGATCCAGGGAGCGGGGAAGGTGCCCGTCGAGCGGGACAGCCTGTATCAGACCGTGCGGGATGAGTTCGACGAACCGCCGCCGGAGCCATCAATGCGGCGCGGCGCCGCCCTCCCGGTGGTGCACGCGGCATGAGACTGGGGCGGATCCCCTGGATCAACTGTTATCCGGTCTACGGCGCCATCGACCGCGGCCTGATCAATGTTCCGGCGGAAATTGTATCCGGAACCGCATCCGAGCTGAATGACCTCATGGCCACCGGCGCCTTGCAGGTCAGCGTGGTGTCTGCCGTCGAGTACGCCCGGAACGCGGCGCTCTACGACCTGCTCCCCAATCTTGCTATCACCTGCGATGGCCCGGTGCACAGCGTGGCGCTCTTCTCCAAGCGGCCGGTCGAGGAGCTGACCGGGCAGACGGTGCTACTCAGCGCCGCGTCCCGCACCTCAGTACTTCTCCTGGAGCTGCTCTGCCGGCATCGCTGGGGCATCGTACCGAACTTTGCCACCGCCCGGGCCGAAGCCGCCGATCTCGCATCGCTCGCCGGACTGCCTCACGACGCCGTGCTGGTCATCGGCGACGCGGCCCTGCACCTCTCGTCCCAGTCGACGTACCCGGTTCGAGTGGACCTGGGTGAGGAGTGGAAGCGGTGGACCGGGCTCCCCTTTGTCTTCGCAGTATGGGCATCCCGGCGGGATGCCGCCGCGGCCCGAGTGCGGACGGTGCATCGCCGGTTAGTGGAATCCCGTGAATGGGGTCTGGCGCATCTTGACGAGCTCGCCGCCGCGGCCGCTGCCAATACCGGCGTCGCCGAGTCGGTCTGCCGCGCCTATCTGGGTGACCTGGATTACGCCTTGTCCTATCGTCACCTGGCGGGCCTCACCGATTTCTTCCGCCGCCTCGCTCAGGACGGACTCGTGCCGGACGGGTCGCTCTCCTTCATCTCGGCGGCATAGTACGGCTAGAGTGGTCAGTGCAGTGGGAAAGGGCTGATGGACTGCAGCAGGTAAGCCTTGCAAGGAGTTGCCAGTATGAGCGTTGTAGAGCGGACTTCAAGCGAGTTCAAAGACTATCTGGAGCTCTATCAACGGGCCTCGCTCCTCGAATTGGGGCAACTCGCCGATGCCGAGCGGTGGCGGCATCATCCGGAGAGGGTGGTCACCTACATCATCGACCGGAACATCAACTACACCAATGTCTGCGTCGCCGATTGCAAGTTCTGCGCGTTCTACCGGCGGCCCAAGAACCGCGAAGGCTATGTCCTGAGCTTCGAGCAGATCGGCGCCAAGATCGACGAGTGCAAGGCGATCGGCGGGGTTCAGATTCTGCTCCAGGGCGGGCACAATCCGTACATTCCGTTCGAGTGGTACCTGGAGTTGATGCGCTACATCAAGCGGCATCACCCGATTCACATTCACGGCTTTTCTCCCTCCGAAGTCGTGTTCTTCAGCGAGCGTTTCGGACTGCCCGTGGCCGAAGTCGTGCGGGAGCTGCGCGAGGCGGGACTCGACAGCATCCCGGGCGGGGGTGGAGAAATTCTGGTGGATGAAGTCCGCCAGCGCGTGGCCCGGAAAAAGGCCCAGACAGAGGAGTGGCTCGGGGTCCAGGAAGAGGCCCACCGCCAGGGTATGAAGACTTCCGTCACCATGATGTATGGACTGGGAGAGACGCATGCCGATCGCATCGAGCACCTGCTCCGGGTAAGAGAACTGCAGGCCCGCACGGGTGGCTTTACCGCCTTCATCTGCTGGCCGCTGCAGCCTGAAGGCACCGAGATGTCCGACCAGAAAAAGACCGACGCGGTGAGCTAGTTGCGCACGCTGGCCATGGGACGGATCATCTGCAACAATGTGCCCAACCTTCAGTCTTCCTGGGTCACCATGGGCCTCAAGGTCGGCCAGATCGCCCTTCAGTTCGGCGCCAATGACTTCGGGAGCCTGATGATGGAGGAGAACGTCGTCTCCTCGGCTGGCACTACCCACCGAGCCACCATCGAGGAGATGGAACGGTGCATCCGCGATGCGGGATACCTCGTCAGGCGCCGGCATCAGGACTACTCGATCATCGATGAGCCTGCAACCGTGGCCGCATGATCCGGGTCGGCATCGGCTACGACTCGCACCGATTTGTCGAGGGTCGTCCGCTGGTGCTGGGTGGCGTCACCATTCCTCATCCTCACGGACTCGCCGGCCATTCCGATGCCGATGCCGTGGCTCACGCGCTGATTGACGCTATGCTCGGTGCAGCGGCGGCGGGCGATATCGGCCGCCTCTTCCCCGACCACGATCCCCGCTGGAAAGACGCGGACTCGATGGAGCTGCTGCACACGGCTCACGAGCTGGTGCAGTCTCGCGGTTTTTCCCTCCAGCAGGCCGACCTGACCATCATCACCGAACAGCCTCGGCTTGGCCCTCACCTGCAGCAGATGGCGGCCACCCTGGCCAGCCGGTTAGACGCCAGTCCGGGCTCGGTGAGCCTCAAGGCCAAGACCAACGAAGGTATGGGGTTTATTGGGCGGGGCGAAGGCGTCGCGGTCATTGCGGTCGCCACTCTGGAGGCCCGCTGATCGAGTCCCTGCTCGGGTGGGTGTCGCAGCTTCCCCCCGGCGCGGTCTACACGGTTCTCGCTCTGTTGGCCGCGATCGAGAACGTGATTCCGCCTGTCCCCTCGGATGCTGCCGTGGCTCTGGGCGCCTTCCTTACCAACCGTGGCCTGACCACTCCCCTGGGTGTCTTTCTGGTAACCTGGGTGGCCAATCTTGCAGGGGCCGCGGCAGTGTATCTGGTTTCCCGCCGGTATGGCCGCCGCCTCTTTGCTACGAAGCTGGGACGCCGGCTCCTCGCTCCACGCTCATTGGCCATTATCGAGCGCGAGTATCTCAGATTCGGCGTAGCCGGGATCTTTGTCAGCCGCTTTCTGCCCGGCATTCGCGCGGTAGTTCCTCCATTTGCCGGCCTGATTCATCTGAGCGCCGTGCGCACCCTGGTGCCGATGGGCGTGGCATCGGCCATCTGGTACGGCAGCATCACCGTGCTGGGCTCGGTGATCGGTGCCGAATGGGGTCGGATCAATCACATTCTTCTCGGAGTGAACCGGACGCTCGGCATCATCGCCGGAGTGCTGGTGCTGCTGGGCATCGTGATGTACCTCCGTAACCGGCGGCGCCGGCAGCGGGAGCGAGTATGGCATGCAACCCGTGACGCGCTCGATCCCGCGGCCCCCACGTTTCTGGCCGGTTCGGAGATCGCCGAAGGGTCGGCCCAGCAGGCTGCCGCCCTGCTGGTTCTGGAGCTGGCTTATGCCGACACCGCGCTTACCGAAGCGGATCGCGACCTGGTCGCGGCCCACTTGCGGGATCGCTGGGGGCTCACGCCTGACGGACAGCCCTCGCCGGAGCCGGAGCATGACCGAAAGACCCGCTTTGCCGAGTACGCCGGCCGGTTGCGCCGGCGTTTCGGCCAAAGCCAGCGACTCGCCCTGGTGGAGCGAATGTGGACGGTCGCTTTCAGCGACGGGGCCATTGGCCAGCACGAGGAGCGCCTCATGCACCTGGCAGGAGAGCTCCTCGGCCTCCGCAAGGAAGATCTGATCGAAGTGCGCAATCGTCTCCAGCGTGCAGGGCAGCCGTGAGCGCGACAACCGCCGTACGGCTCCAGATCGATCGGGACTTTTGGCTGGAAAGCTTCCGCGACTT
>DATFQK010000097.1:0-3165 GCA_035264345.1 Gemmatimonadales bacterium
GGGAATCGAGCGCTTGGGTGACACCATTGAACCGCTCGCAGACCTGACGGCGCCGCTCGACATTCAGCGGGGTGGGGAATCGTCCAGTCTCGATTTCGAGCCGATGACCCTGGATGGCATTCAGGAAACGTCATTGAACAACTTTGCCACCGATCAGGTCAGCCCGCTGGACTTCTCCGTGGATGCACCCAAGAGCCCGCTCGATTTTCCTGATGATCTGATCGTGTCTCTGCCGGATAGCGAAACCGGATTTACCACCCTGCCCGATCTGCCTGGGTCCGTGGATTCCCGGGTCTCGCTCGACGCCGACGTAGCCAGCCCTAGTCCGCCGCTGATCAGTTCGGTACCCTCGGCCAGCGACTCCTTGGCGGATCTGGAGAATCGGGTGCTGGATGATCCCGAAAATCCCGATGTCCATCTGGCCTTGGCGGAGAAGCTGCTGTCCCTCGGTGAAAATGACCGGGTGGCCGAAGAGCTCGAGCTGGCACTGGCCGGATTCGAGGATCGACAGGATTGGACTCGCGCGGCGCAGATGGCCGATCGACTGGTTCTGTTGTCGCCCGACAGCATTGGGCACCACCAGAAGCGGGTCGAGCTGGCCTACCGAACCGGAGACAGGGTACCGCTGCTGGAGGCCTACCTCGGTCTGGGCGACGCGCTGGCCAAGTCGGGGGCATTGGATAAAGCAGCCGCGGTGTACGGCAGAGTGATCGAGCACGATCCGGGCAACGTCCGGGCTACCGCTGCTCTGGCACGGGTAGAGGGAGAGACAAAGCCGGCATCATCCGCACCGGCTCCTACCAGCCGGAGGGAGGCTGCACCGAAGCCTCAGGCGCCGTCTCCCAGTCAGACTGCATCCAAACCACCGGCTGCTTCGGCTCCGAGCCCGGCTCCGGCTGCTCCGGCCCCGCGCGCCAGTCGAGCTCCATCCTCCTCCGACGATGAATTTGTCGACCTCGGCTCCATGCTGCGGGACGAGAAGGGCCCCCGCGACACGCGCATGCGAGTAAATCGCCGCGAGCCCAAGGACCAGGATGAACAGCGTGAGTTCCACGAAATCCTGGAACAATTCAAGCGCGGCATCGACGAGAATCTGGAGTCCGACGACTACCAGTCGCACTATGATCTGGGTGTCGCGTTCAAGGAGATGGGCCTGCTGGATGAGGCCATCGCGGAGTTTCAAAAAGCGCTGCGGGCTTCGGAGGGGCGGCTGCGCACCTGTGAGGCGCTTGGCATGGCGTTTTTCGAGAAGGGACAGTACGCTGTGTGCGAGTCGGTGCTCCGCCGTGCGGTGGACGGGCTGGAGGGAACGGACGAGTCCAAGATCGGCCTGCTCTACTGGTTGGGCCGGGCTTCCGAAGCCCTGGGAAAGAAAGCCGAAGCCATGGCCAGATACGAACGGGCTGTTGCGGTCGACATCCGATTCATGGACCTGAGTGAGCGAATCCAGCGGCTCACTGCAGGACGGCGCTCGTGAGTCATCAGACCGCGCCGATTTCTCTCGCCGAGCTGCAGCGGCCTCTCCGTCCCCGCCTGGAGCGTGTGCAGCAGGAGCTTCGGCGCATTGTCGAGGCGGACTTCGGGCTGATCACCCGGGTCAATTCGCATCTGTTTCAGATGCAGGGGAAGATGTTCCGCCCCACCTTGCTGCTCCTGGCTGAAGAGGCAACCGGCAGCACCGATGAGCGCGCAACGACCCTCGGCGCCGTGGTTGAGCTGATCCACCTTGCCACCCTGGTTCACGACGACTCGGTAGACCACTCGGTACTCCGCCGGGGAATGCCCACCATCAACTCCCTGTTCAGCCACCAGGTGTCGGTCATCATGGGAGACTACCTGTACTCACGAGCCGTCATCGAGCTGGTGGGTCTGAACGACCTCGAGCCCCTGCGGGTGTTGAGCCGGGTGACCAATGAGATGACCGTGGGTGAGATGCGGCAGCTCCTGGCCCACGATCCGCTGGAATTCTCCGAAGAGGAGTACAACCTGCTCATCCGGGCGAAGACAGCGTCGCTGGTTGCCGGATCCTGCGAGATCGGCGCGCTTCAGGCGAGTCCGGCAGAGCGGGAGTCGCTGCGCCGGTTCGGCGAGGCCCTGGGAATGGCGTTCCAGATTGTGGACGACCTGCTCGATTACACGGAGGATGCGTCGGTCACCGGCAAGCCGTTCGGCTCCGACCTGCGCGAGCACAAGGTAACGCTTCCTCTCATCGCTGCGTTGCCGAACATGGGCGAGGGGGAGCGCCGTGCGGTCTCCCACCTGCTGCACTCCCCCGAGCCGGGTGATGCACTGATCGCCGAGGTTATCCAGGCGGTGGCCCACGCCGGCGGGCTGGACTATGCCCGGGAACGCGCACTCCAGCTCGCTCAGCAGGCGGATACGGAGCTCGATCTGCTGCCGGCTTCTGCCGCTCGTGAGACCTTGAGGGCCAGCATCACCTACGTCATCGATCGCAGGAGCTGATGCCAAGCGGCCCGCATCGCCCACGCTTCTACGTCGGAGTCCTGATTGTCGGGTTCATTGTGGGCGGAGCCCTGACCTCCCTGTTCCGGCAAACCCTTCCCGACAGCGCCGCCCGGACCTTTCTCACCAGCACCTGGACCCCCCGTTTCGGACCTGTCTCGATGGACCTCCTGGTGGTAGACTTCACCTTGGGTCCCATCGGGTTGCATGTCTCGATTCTGAGTCTCGTCGGGGTCCTGGTTGCTTATCTGATTGCGCGGTCGCTTTTCTAGGGGGACCTGTGGGAAACCTCGGAATGTGGGAGATTCTGGTCATCTTGCTGGTCGTGCTGCTGCTTTTTGGCGCCAAGCGGCTGCCGGAGATGGGCTCCTCGATCGGAAAAGGCATTCGAGAGTTCAAGCGCAGTATTTCGGACACGCAGGATGCCATCATGAACAGCGACGAGCAGCGACAAACCCCGCCGCCCCGCCTGCCCGAAGCTCAGCAGCCCAACCCAAGTCCGACCTCGGGAGAGCCCAAGCGGCTGTCGCAATGAAGGGCGGGAAGGACGGGAAGGACGGGAAAGAAGGCTGAAGGTAAAGAAGCAGAGACAAGGCTAAGCCCCGGAGCTCTATCGGTTCCGGGGCTTTTTTATTCTCTCAGTATGTCGCCCTTCCCGCCCCCCTTACACCCCCGCCTGCTGTGCCTGCGGCGTTCCGGTCT
>DATFQK010000098.1:0-6634 GCA_035264345.1 Gemmatimonadales bacterium
GCGACATCGAAGGTGCCGTCGTCCAGACGCACGATCGACTCCACCGTATCCTGCCGAATATCGGCCCCGAACTTGACCGCATGCGCCGTCATCAGATCGGCCAGCTGCCGGCCGAGGACATGCTCGAATCCGGGATAATCGTCGATCCACTCGGTGTTCAGCAGCTCTCCGCCGGGAACACCCCGCTCGAGTAATACCGACCGAAGCAGTCCCCGGCCGGCGTACATGGCTGCGCAGAGCCCTGCCGGGCCTCCACCTACGATGATGACGTCCAGCTCGGTCTTGCCGCTCATACCCGCTCCAGGATGCACACGAACTCCCTATCGCTCCAAAATATAGAACGTATGAAGGTTCCCGTGCGCTTAGCCCAGGTGGAGCAGATTCACCGCGCCGTGGCAACTGGACACGGTGCCGACCAGCACATCTATCGGAGTTCCTTTGGCGCCCGCAGTCGCCACCGCCGCATCGCCCTCGACCACCTCCGCAACGTCGAACATGCCAACACCATAGACCCGGTGCTCGCAGACGAAGAGAATCGGGCCTGTCGTCGGTCGAGAGCGATCCAGTTTCCGGGCGACGGCAGCCAGCGCGTCCGCCATCTCCCAAGTCCGTGGGGCTCGGATGACGGGACAAACTGCTGGCTCGATACAGTGCGTGGGGCAAATCCAGTCGGCATAGGAGACATATCGGGTCCCGTCAGGGGCCGTCACGTCGTAGGGAGTGCCCGGTCCCGCGGGTACCGCCGTCGTTTCGACCGTCCTGGCCGGCCAGCGACGGCGAGCCTGGCGAACCAGCCACTCGTACATGAGATGGGGCATGAGTGGTGAGGGCACGATGGCATCACCGGGAGCGCTCTCGGGACCCGAGCCGGCATCCGCCAGATAGCGGTCGAAGAACTCACCCCAATCCTGGACTACGAGGGTAACCCGCTCGGTGGCGCCGATCTCCCGGGCAACCCGGCACTGCGGATCGCGGTCTACCACCAGCAGCCGGCGGAAGCGGGCCCGACCTCGCTCCGCGGCGCGCAGCAGTTGCCCGGTGTAGAAGGTGCCGTAACAGCCGCCCCCCACGATGACGACATCGCGAAAGGCCGCGCTACTGGACCAGTCGTCCACCATCGACCACCAGGATCTCGCCGGTCACGTAGTCACCACCCTCCAGCAGGTAAAGCAACGCCGCCACGACGTCCGCGGGACTTCCCAGGCGGCGGAGCGGTGTCGAGCGCACCAGCCGCTCGCGGTCCTCGGCGCTGTACTCCTCCGGCACCAGCACCGCCCCCGGAGCAATGGCGTTGACCGTGACATCGGGAGCCAGACTTCGCGCCAGAACCTTCGTCAGCATGACGACTCCGGCCTTGCTGATCGAATGCGCCGCAAACCCGGGCCAGGGTTCGAGGCCGGCCAGGTCCGCCAGGTTCACCACCTTGCCCCGGCTCTGCCGGAGCGCCGCCGCCGCTCCCCGGGTGCAGAAGAATACCGAGCGAAGGTTGAGGCCAAGAATGGCATCCCATTGCTCCGGGGTAGTGTCCTCCAGACTAAGGCGGTGCATGACCGCCGCAGAGTTGACCAGCACGTGGAGCCCACCCAGCCGAGCGGCGACCGTGCTCGGCAATGATTCGGCGGCATGTGCGTCGGAGAGGTCGGCCCGGAAACAGGCGGCGTGGCCGCCAGCTGCTTCGATCTGTCCGGCCAGCTCGCGCGCGCCGGCTTCGGACTGGTGATAGTGCAGCGCCACGGTCATTCCCCGGTCGGCCAATGCCTGGGCCATGGCGCGGCCCAACCGACGGCCGGCGCCGGTTACCAGTGCGACCTTGCCCCGTAGCTCCATCAGCGAGAGCCGGAGCCCGGTGGTGCGATCGGTAGGATTTGGCCGGTAACGGTTGACGACGGGCTGGCGAGGGCCATCACGCCCTCGGTGACTTCCCGCATTTCGACGTACTGAGCTTCACCTTCGCCCACGGCGGCCACATTGTCCATGGTTCGTACCATAGCCGGCGCCACCGCGTTCACCCGGATGTTGCGGTCCTGCAGCTCGAGGGCCAGGCTTTGGCTGAATCCCGCAACGGCGGCTTTGGCGGCGCTGTAGATCGCCATCGGGGCCTGGGGACTGAAGTAGGCGATGGACGAGAAGTTGACGATGCACCCTCGGCTCCGGCTCAGTGCGTCAATTGCGGCCTGCGACACCAGCACGGCCGTTTTCAGGTTGATGGAAATCTCACGGTCGATGGCCTGAAGTGTGAGATCACCGATCGGACCGTAAGTGGTGAGTCCTCCGGCCACGTTCACCACTACATCCAACCGGCCGAAGTTCTTGAGGGCAATCTCCACGGCGAGCGCCGCGATGTCCGGCTGGGTGAGGTCGCCGGCACAGGGCCTGGCATCCACCCCCTGGGCCCCGAACTCCCGAACCCGTTCGGCCACTCCCACTGCATTCCGGTCGCAGGCCACGATCTTTGCACCGGCTTTGCCGAAGGCGAGTGCGACGGCGTTGCCGATCTGCCCCGCGCGTCCCACCCCGGTGACCAACACGACCTTGTCGACGAACTCCGACTTGGGGCTCAAAGTGCCAGACTCTCCACCACCAGCTCCGCTCCCGGTGCTCCAGCCTGGCTATAGAGCACCAGCCCGTTGCGGTCGATCAGGCAGACGGAACGGGAGATTCCCTTGCCGTCCGGCTTCAGCGTGCCATAGGCGCGACTGATCGCGAGGTTGGTGTCGGAGAGCAGGGGAAACGGCAGCCCCAGCCTGGCTGCATAACTCGCATGGCTTTCTGCCGACGCAGGGTTTACCCCAAACGGGCGGATCTCGTGGCTGGTGAAGGTTTCGATCTCGTCGCGCACGGCGGAGAGTTGGCGGTTTCAGCCAGGGGTGTTGTTGCCGGGATAGAAGAGCAGCAGCACTCGGCTCTCCTGCAGCACCTCCATCAGCCGGTACCGCCGCCCGTCAGAGGCATCGGCTGAAAAGTCGGGTGCGGGCGAGCCAGGTTGCAGGAGGGTCATGAAGCCACCGATCTCTGAGGTTGATTCTTCCACTCATCCAGTCGATCCAGCCACTCCCGCGGCACCTGCTGTGAGCCCATGGCTCCGTGAGTTGAGCCGGGCTCGGGATCGCCATGCCAGTCGCTGCCCCCCGTTCGGAGTAGGCCGAGTTGGATGGCAATATCGGTAAGCCGCGCCCGCAGGTCGGGATCGTGGCTTGGGTGCCGAGTCTCGACCGCGTCCAGGCCCTCTCCCTTGAATCCTTCAACGATCTCGCGGGTACCGCGTTCCTTCAAGTGCGCGATCGAGACCACACCTCCGCCGGCATGGACAACGGATGCCACCTCGGCAAAGCTGGGCAGCGTCTTCTCCACGAACGCCGGGCGGCCCCGTCCAATCAGCCGGTCGAAGGCATCGTTGGCGTTGGCGGCCCCGCCATGACGGACCAGCGCGCGAGCCACGTGCGGCCGGCCCACGGCGGCACCGCCGGATTCCTGCAGCACGTTCTCGAACGAGAGGTCCAGGCCGAGGCGCTGCAGGTGGCTGACCATCTCCCGGGCCCGCCGCAACCGATCTGCTCTGCAGCGCTCGAGAAAGGCCTCCAACTCGGCCGACTGCGAAGGAAGCAGGTATCCCAGCACGTGCATCTCGCCCCAAGGCGCAGCAGCAGAGAATTCGCAGCCGGCCACAACCCGAACGCCGTAGCGCTCCCCGGCTGCCAGTGCTTCGGGTATTCCGGCGAGGGTATCGTGATCGGTGAGCGCCACGGCACTCAGCCCCGCGTCCCGAGCCCGGCGAACCACTCCCTCGGGTGACACTCTTCCGTCCGAGGCCGTCGAGTGTACATGCAGGTCGACAGTCCCCGAGACCGCAGGAGAGCTCAGCGCCGGTATCCCATCTCGGGTGCGGTCCACGAAGGCTGCGAGTGACGAAGCAACTCCTTCAGCTCCTGATCGCTGAGCTGTCCCAGGGACGTCTCCCGGCTCTTGGCGCCCAGCGGAGAATAGCGCACTACCCTCCGCTCCTGTTGCGCGCCGGTGCCCCGGGTGAACACCAGGCCGAACTCATCCTTGACGTACTGGGTGACCCGGCCGCTGACCGACACTTCCCATTGCTTGCCGTCTACCTCGATGACCCTCCGCGGCATCAGGCCCCGCTCTCCGGAAACTCCTGCAGACCCTGTTTGACATCGGCCATGAAGCGATCCGCGTCTGCCCCGTCTACGATCCGATGATCGAAGGCCAGCGAAAGGAGACCTTTGGTGCGGACGGCGATCATATCGGCACCGTCTACCGTGATCACCGCCGGTTGCTTCTCGATGCTGCCGACGCAGAGAATGGCCGCCTGCGGTTGGTTGATGATGGGTGTGCCGATGGCTGACCCGAATACCCCGGGATTGGTGATGGTAAATGTCCCCTTCTGCACTTCGTCGGGGCTCAGCTTCTTGGTCCGGGCCCGCTCGCCCAGGTCGTTGATGGCCCGGGCCACGCCGATGAGCGACAGCTCGTCCGCGCGCTTGACGACCGGAACGATCAGGCCCCAGTCCAGAGCGACCGCGATGCCGATGTTGATGTCGCGCCGGAACAGCGTGCTCTCCCCGGAAACGGCCGAGTTCAGCACCGGATGTTTCCGGAGGTTATCGGCCACGACCTTGGTGATGAACGCGAGGTAGGTGAGGTTCACCCCCCGTTCCGCGTACTCCTGCTTCCGCCGGGCACGAATGTGAACGATGCGGGTATAGTCGATCTCGAAGATGGTGTTGACGTGGGGCGAGACCCGCCGCGACATGACCATGTGGTCCGCGGTGAGCTTCCGGATCCGCGACCACGGCTCGACCCGGTCGCCTTCCCAGGGATCGACGGTTGGTGCCGGCGCTAGCGGGGCGGCGGGGCCGCGGGGCGGCGGGGCAGTGACAGTCCCTGAAGAAGCCGGAGCTGCTCTCGACGGTGCTGCCCCGCTGCCGGGCTGCCCCGCTGCCCCCTCGATGTAGCTCAGCATGTCGTTCTTGGTGACCCGGCCGGCGAGTCCGGTACCGGGGACGGCGCTGATGTCCACGTTGTGCTCGGCAGCCATGCGGCGGACCACCGGCGTCGATTTGCGCCGCAGCCGCTCTTCGGCTGTCTCCGCTCCTCCGTTGCCGCCGGTGGCATCTGCCACGGTTCGACCTTCAGTGCTGGCGGCCGCGGGGACTGCCCGGGATGGCGGCGTAGCGGGCTGAGTGGCGCCGTAGCCACCCTTGGGAGGAGCGGCCGGTGCTGGAGCCACGGGCGCGGGAGGAGCCCCGGCGGGCGTCGCCGGCTTGGTCGGTGCCGGTGCGTTGGGCGGTGGTGCCGCCGGACGGGTGCCCTCGGGTGGGGCTGGTTTTGCCGCTGCACCGGCAGCGGCGTCGGTTTCGATCCGGGCCACCACGGTTTGTACTGAAACCGTCTGACCCTCCTGCACCAGAATCTCAGCCAGTACACCTGCGTTGGGAGCCGGGATTTCGGCATCAACCTTGTCGGTCGAGATCTCGAAGATCGGCTCGTCGCGCTGTACCGTGTCTCCCACCTTCTTGATCCACCGGGACAGCGTCCCCTCGGCGATCGACTCGCCCATCTGGGGCATGATTACGTCTATTTTGGCCATCAGTCGTCTTCTCCAGTCGCGAGTCACGAGTCGCGAGTCGCGAGATAACCCGGACTATGACCGAGACTCGTGACTCGTGGCTCGTGACTCAACACTAATACTTCGCCAACCACCTCGCTGCCCTCACGATATCCGCCGTCTGCGGCAATACGAAGTCCTCCAGCTGCGGGGCGTAGGGCAGAGGAACGTCGTGCGCGGCCACTCGCTTGATCGGCGCGTCCAGCCACTCGAACGCGAGGTCGTTGATCCGGGCGGCAATCTCGCCGGCCACTCCACCGGTGGCGGTGTCTTCGTGCACAATCAGCACCCGGCTGGTTTTCTTCACCGTGGCGGCGATGGCCTCATCATCCATGGGGGACAACGACCGAAGGTCGAGTACCTCGACGGACAGTCCATCCTCTCGCTCCAGTTGCTCGGCCGCCTCGAGGGCCTTCCACACGGTGGCCGCATAGGTGATGATGGACAAGTCGCGCCCTTCTCGCGCCAGCCGAGCCTTGCCGATGGGGACCACGTGATCGCCGGTGGGCAACTCTTCCTTGATCCGGCGGTAGAGATACTTGTGCTCGAAGAAGAGAACGCAGTCGTCGTCCCGGATGGCGGCCTTCAAGAGACCCTTGGCATCGCTGGCCGTCGCCGGATAAACGATCTTGAGGCCGGGCGTATGAAGAAAAGCCGCCTCCGGGTTCTGCGAGTGAAACGGACCTCCCCGGACGTACCCGCCGCTCGGTCCGCGAACCACCATGGGACACGGCAGGAACGCGCGGTAGCGCGCGGTAGCGACATAGTTGGTCAGCATGTCGTACGCGCAGGAGATGAAGTCGATGAACTGCATCTCGCAGACCGGGCGCATGCCCATATGTGCCGCACCCGCCGCCGCGCCCACGATGGCCGCCTCCGACAGCGGCGCATCGATCACTCGGCGCTCGCCAAAGCGGGCCTGAAGCCCTTCGGTAACCTTGAACGCGCCACCGTAGGCCCCGATATCTTCGCCCAGGCAGAGCACCTCGGGGTCACGCTCCATCTCCTCGAACA
>DATFQK010000099.1:0-5685 GCA_035264345.1 Gemmatimonadales bacterium
GCTTGCTCCGGCGAATCGAGCAAAACCAGGGAGCAGAGGAGGCAGCCGACACGCTGGGCCGGTTGACCTCGGCCGGCACCCGTGAGTTGCTGACCGAGCTGCTCCTTCATCAGTCCCCCATCGTTCGCCGCGCGGTAATGAATGCGGTTCGCGCTTCTCGCCGGCGCGACCTTGGTCCGGAGCTGATCAGGATTGCGGGTGGTGACCCGGAGCCCTCGCTCCGCGCGATGGCGCTGGAGACGATTCGCGCGCTGCGAGCGGGTGGGTCGCTCCCGGTGGCTCTCTCAGGAGTGAGGGACCCAGACCTCGAAGTCCGGATAGCGGCCATCAGACTGCTCGGGGAGAGCCGAGGTGGAAACGGGTTGGATGTCCTCCGAGAGCAGACGGCCGATCCCGAGCCCGTCATTCGAGCCGCCTCGATTACTGCGCTGGCCGCGGCCGGTCCAACCTCGGCGGAGCCCGAGCTCCTGAGGTTGCTGCGCGACTCGGAACCCACGGTACGGGCGGCCGCCGCACTCGCGGCGGGTCAATCCGGGATCCGTGGCTTGGTTCAGCCCCTGGCCGAGCTCCTGAACGATCCGGAGCCTGAGGTGCGTCTGGCTGCCAGCCACTCGCTCGGCGCCCTGGCTGACCCAGCGGCAGTTCCGCTACTGCTGGCAGCGTGGGATCAAGCCAGCCCGGAGTTGAGGGACAGCATCACCCGGGCAATCAGCCGTCTCGACATTGCCAGTCTGGGCGACCTCATCGACCGCTTGATCCAGTATGACGATCCCGAGAGCCGGCTTGCGCTCGCCCGCAACCTCGGCCGGGTCCGCTGGCATACTGGAGTCCAGCATCTGATGCGACTGGCGGGCGATGCCGACCCGGCAGTTCGGACGGCAGCCATGCAGAGCCTGGGTCAATGCGACCGGCGAACTTCACCGCCACCGGAACGCCTGACTCAAACAGTGGACACTGCCCTGCGCGATCCGGTGGCACCGGTTCGGGCAGCGGCCATTGACGTCTGCGCCCGGCTGGGTCTGCAAGAGCAGGGACGTCAGCTCATCGCGCTGCTCCAGCGAGATTCGGCAGCTCTGGTGAAGGAACGAGCGGCGCTGGCCATCGGTCTATTGAGAAGTCCCGGAGGTGAGGCAGCGCTCACAGCCGCGTCGCGGCGCAATGAGCCGGCCAGTGTCAGGGCGGCCGCCATTCTCGCCGCCGGCGCATATGACCGCAGCAGCCTGGTCGGGCTGGCGCTGGAGATGCCGGAACAGGCCTCGGTGAGAGAGCTGCTCCGCGACCGTATCCGGCACGATCCATGGTACCGGTTGCTGAGCCGAAGGCTGCCCCGGACCAGCGATCTCGAGCTTCGCGCGCTGGCAGCCGAGTCTGCTGCCGAATCACAAGTCTCGCTGGCGGACGGACTGCGCGGCGTGCTCGACCCGAGTGAGCGGGTCCGGCTGATCGGCGGCCTCCGAACGTTCCAGGGCGAGCACAGCCAAACCGCCCTCCTTCAGCTGGTGCGAAGCGACCCCAGCCCTGAAGTCCGGACTGCAGCCCTCAGCTCGATCGCGGAGCTGCTCGACCCCGACGAGCTGCTCAGCTTTGGGAGCCGCGCACTCGGTGATCCCAGCCCGATGGTGCGCCGGGCCGCGGTGAGCCTCTTCGGACGAGTTCCTGCCAGCCGTGCTTTTCCTCGCCTGATCCACGCCCTGAGGCCTGACGACGAAACCGCCGTGCTGGCCGCGGTGGGCGCACTGGCGGAAGAGCAGTTTTCGGATTTCCGCGACATGGCCCTGGCTCTCGTGGAAACCAGCCGGTCTGCGCTGGTAACTCGGATCGCCCGGTACATCCATCACCCCGAGATTCAAACGCTGCTGAGCCCGCTTTCCCGCAGTGCTGTGCCGGAGATACGGGAATCAGTGGCTGAGGTGTTGGGGTATAGGCCCGATGCGTCCGAACCGCTGGCACTGGAGACACTCTCCGCTGACCCGGTGCTTTCGGTTCGACGCATTGCGGTTGGGGCGGTGGTGGCCGCCGAGCGATACGAGTTGCTGGATCGAATGCGGCAGGACCCCGAGCCCGAGATCCGCCGAGAGATTGCGCTGAAGCTGGGCTCGGCTGGTCCGGTCGGACTCGAAGGTCTGCTGGTGTTGGAGCACCTGGAGTCCGACAGCGACATGGCTGTCCGGGCTGCGGCGCACATCAGCCGGCTGCTGCAAGGCGTTCCACTCCCGCTGCCCCCCGATCTCGACACCCGGATAGCTGCCGATGCGGTGCGCCAGGGCGCGGAGCTCGGTGCATTGCGTCACGTCGCCCGCACGGCGGCATCGGAGAACCGGCGCCTCTCCGCCGGCCTGGCGCTGGCCCTGATTCAGGATGAGGTGGCTCGCGAGGTGGCACGGTCCGATCCGGCACCCGCGGTGCGTCATCGAGTGGCCGGCGCCCTCGAGCTGTCACTGGCCAGCCTGGCGGGGGGTACCCCGTGATCAGCACAGTCGGATGGGTGCTGATCGCGCTGGTCCTCTCGATCCAGCCACTGTTCCTGGCGTACTTCATTGTCTACAACACGTACACCTTGTGGCTGATCGCGCTCTCCGCCCGGCAGGTCCGCCGGCGGGTGGCCGGACACTTCATCGAAGACCTCGATTTCATCGATGAGGCAGATCTGAGCAAGCCGCTCACCATGATCGTGCCGGCCTATAATGAGGAAGTGCCGATCATCGACACCGTCACCGGCCTGATCAACTGCGATTACCCCCGCTTCGAGATTGTGGTGGTGAATGATGGGTCTTCCGACTCGACCTTGGAGCGGCTCAAGAGCGCCTTCCAGCTCCGCCGGACCGACGCACCCTATCGTCCGGGCATCACCACGGCTCCGGTTCGGGCCATCTACCGAGCCGGCATTCCCCTCCCGGCTCAGGTGATGCAGCTGATCGTGATCGACAAGGAGAACGGCGGGAAAGCCGATGCCATGAACGCCGGCATCAATGCTTCCGCCACTCCGTATTTCGTCTCGCTCGACGCCGATTCGATTCTGGACCAGCGCGCGCTCAAGGAGCTGATGCGGGTCGTTCAGGAGGACCCCAGGGTCGTGGCGGTCGGAGGACAGGTGGCCATCGCGAACGGCTGCACGGTACGCAACAGCCACGTGGTGAAAGTTGGGCTGCCCGCCCGGTCACTCCCCCGTTTCCAGATGGTGGAATATCTCCGTTCCTTCACCGCGGCCCGCACCGGTCTCGACCGGGTGCACTCTATCCTGATCCTGAGCGGCGTCTTCGCCGTGTTCGAGAAGGAAACGGTGATCCGGGCCGGGGGATATCTCACGCCATTTCTGCGGCACCGACTGGTTGAGGAATATGTAGGGATCGGCCTCGGCACCGTATGCGAAGACATGGAGATCATCGTGCGGTTGCACCGGTTCGTTCTGGACAAGCTGCAGGACCGGCGCATTGCTTTTCTTCCGCATCCGGTGGCCTGGACCGAAGTCCCCGAAAGTTTCGAATCGCTCCGCAAACAGCGGGGTCGCTGGTACCGTGGACTCCGCGAGTCTTTGCGGTATCACCGGGCCATGCTCTGGCAATCCAAATTTGGCCGGATCGGCTGGTTTGCACTCCCGGCGTTCTGGCTGTTCGAGTATTACGGTCCGCTGGTCGAGATCGTGGGCTATGCCTGCGTCCTCTTCCTGTTCCTGATGCAGCAGATAACCGGGATTGAGTTGTTCGGCACCGAGTACCTGCTGGCGTTTGTGCTCGCATCGCTCGGATACGGGATACTGGTCAACGTGCTATCCGTTTTGGTGGGCGCCTGGCGATTCCGCTACGGCATGGCCGACCGGCTCCAACGCCATCTCCTGCCCTTCAGCCGTCGGGGTGAGGTTCTGATCCTGTTGCTGTATGCCGTGTTAGAAAATCTGGGATACCGCCAGCTCACCCTGTACTGGAGACTGCGAGGCCTGTGGGACGCCTGGCGAGGCAAGACCGGTTGGGAGAAGTTCGGCCGGGTTGGCTTCCGGCCCCGAGAGGTAGCGGCACCTGGCGGATAGCGCTTAGCCAATCAGATTGTGCGACTCTCCTTCGGTCTTTTGCCCTGAAGATCCTGCGCCGGCTCGCTCCAGTTTCGCCTGCTGATACGCCATCCCCCTGAGGCGAATGATCCTCTGCTGAATGGGCGGGTGTGAGACCATTACATCGGCCAGCAGCCCCTCCTTCGAGGCCAGGGCGGTTGGGGCAGGATCCACAATGCAGAGATGCGCGGCGCCCCGCGTGATCGAGCGGGTAGGCTCGGTAGCGGACGCGAGCTTCTCCAGGGCCGTGACCAGTGCCATCGGATTTCGGGTGAACTGGGCCCCGCTGGCATCGGCCAGGTACTCTCGCTTTCGGCTCACCGCCAATGCCAGCAGTCGCGATACCACGGGGGCAATCACCAGGGTCAGCAGCCAGAGCGCCAGGATAACCAGAGCCAGAGGATTCGAGCCCTTGCTGCCGCTCCGCTGCCCACCTGCCCCGCCGCCCCGCCGGATCCCTCCCCGTCCAAGCACGCGTCCCATGCCGTCAGACATGAGCGCAATGGCGCCCACCATCCCGGCCAGAAGCGTCATCAGCCTGATATCCAGATTGCGGATGTGTGCCATCTCATGGGCCACCACCGCCTGCAGCTCGTCGCGCGACAGCAGGTTCAGCAGGCCCTCGGTAACTGCCACGCTGGCGGTCGCGGCGTCGTGGCCGGTCGCAAAGGCATTGGGATCCGGATCGGGCACGATCCAGATCTTGGGTCGGGGCAAACCCGACGCGATCGCCATCTCCTCCACCACGTTCACCAGTTGCTTTTGCTGCGGCGTGGCCGGCTCGATCAGCTCCCAGGCGCCGGTAGACCAGAGCACGCGGCCTGGCCCATAGCGCCAGGCGTGCCAGCAGATGCCGGTGGCGGCAAGGGTACTGAAGATGCCGATGAAGGGAACGATGTGGTGGTACTCGGAAGGACCGGTGTTACTGGTGAGCAGGTAGAACCCGAGGTCTCCGCCGAAGCCGACCCAGGCGAAGAACAGCACAAACCCGGTGATCAGCCAGCGCGAGCGGCGTCGATTGGCTTCCTGTTGAGCAAAGAGATTGGCGTCCTCGCTCACGAACCCGGTTTGTTCAGCGAGAGGTCGACCACCGGGACCGCCCGCTCCCCGGCATCCTCGATCTCCCACAGCTCGGCGGGAGAAGCCTTGGCCAGACCGGCGATCAGGTTGGTGGGAAATTGCATCTGCTTGGTGTTGTATTGAGTGGCGACGTCGTTATACAGCTGGCGAGCGAAACCAATCTTGTTCTCGGTACTGGTCAGCTCTTCCTGAAGCGCCGCCACGTTGCCGGTGGCCTTGAGGTCCGGATAGGCCTCGGTCAGCGCGAACAGCCGGCCAAGGGCCTGGGTTAACTCCCCTTCCGCCTGAGCGGTCTGCCGCACTCCGGTGGCGCTCACCGCCCGGTTCCGGGCAGAGATCACCGCATCGAGCGTAGAGCGCTCGAAGTCCATCGCCCCTTTGACGGTATTCACCAGGTTGGGAATCAGATCGTGGCGCCGCTTGAGCTGCACATCGATCTGCTTCCAGCCATTGATCACCTGGTTCTTCAACGAGACCAGGCCGTTGTAGGCGCCGATCACCCATAAAACCAGCACCGCAAGGACGACCAACAGGACGACCGTGCTCATGTCGGATTCCTT
>DATFQK010000100.1:0-3312 GCA_035264345.1 Gemmatimonadales bacterium
AGATCCAGCGGGTAAGCGCAACGATGCAGGCCACTACCTGGTTTACGGCACCGATCATGGCCGAGATCGTCACCCAGTGGATCGAGAGTGGCCGGGCCAACGAGATGGCGGAATGGAAACGGGGGGAGACGGCCGCCCGGCATCGGCTGGCGCGGCAGGTGCTGGGGCCGTGGCTGCCGGCGGCAGGGCCGGTCAGCTTTCATCTCTGGATGCAACTGCCGGAGCCCTGGCGCGCGGAGAATTTTGTGTCGCAGGCCCGCGCGCGGGGGGTTGTGGTCAATTCGCCGGACGAGTTCATGGTCGGCCGGGAGACCGCTCCTCATGCTGTGCGAGTTTGTCTGGGCGGCGGTATGAGCCGGGCAAGACTGGAAGATGGACTCAAACGACTGGCCGAGCTGCTGCGGACGCCGCCGGGGCTGAGTGCGATTGTGTACTAGTCGCCTGGAACGATCTGTCGCAGCCGCCGAAGCTCGGGCACCTTTAGCGCCGTAGTCGCCACTACCAGCAACGTAGCCAACCCCCCGAACACCACAGACGGCACCGTGCCGATCAGGCGAGCCGCGGTCCCGGATTCAAAGGCGCCGAGCTCGTTCGAGCTGCCGATGAAGATGGCATTCACCGACGCCACCCGGCCCAGCAGATGGTCGGGGGTCATTACCTGCAGCAGCGTGGACCGGACCACTACGCTGACGGTATCGGCCATGCCGCTCAGGGCGAGGAGGGCCGTGGAAAGATAGAAGTCGCGAGACAGCCCGAACCCGATCATGGCCAGACCGAACAAAGCCACGCTGACGAACAGGGTCCGCCCGGCGCGTTGCAGCGGCGGTCGGTGAGCCAGCACCAGCGACATCAGGACCGCGCCGACGGCAGGGGCCGCCCGCAGGATCCCAAGCCCCTCAGGACCGACGTGGAGGATCTCCGCGGCAAAAACAGGAAGCAGGGCAACGGCACCGCCGAACAAGACGGAGAACAGGTCGAGAGTAAGTGCTCCGAGCACCACCGGCTGGCTGCGGACGAACCGGATCCCGGTTGCCAGACTCTGGAGGAAGGACTCGTCCGCTGGTGCGCCGCGGGCCGGGGCGTGCCGCAGTCGAGCCAGAGCCAGCAGCGCAACTCCCATCAGTGCGGCATCCACACCGTAGGCAGCCCGCGCACTGCCGAATCCGTAGACCAAACCGCCCACCGCCGGACCGACCACCTCGGCCAGCTGCCACGTGGAGCTGCGCCAGGTGACCGCGTTGGGATAGAGATCCCGTGGCACCAACTCCGCTCCCAGAGCTGAACGGGCCGGCTGCAGAAAGCTGCGGGCGATTCCGCTACAAAAGATGACGAGATAGATCGGCCAGACCCTGCCCGACCTGATGATGTCAGGTTGGAGGGTGAAGCCGAACAGGGTCAGCGAACAACCCAGTAGGACCGCCAGGGCGATTAGAGAAACCCGCAGCCGTTCGATTCGGTCGGCCACGTGGCCGGCGAACAGGGCGAATCCGATAAACGGCACGGCCTCCGCCAATCCGATCAGACCGAGTGAGAGTGGATCGCGCGTCAGCTCGTAGATCTGCCAGGACACCACCACCGCCTGAATCTGGGTGGCGACCGTCATCGCCAGCATGCTGTAGATGAACCAACGGAAGTTGAGGATGCGGAGCGCGGCGTAGGGATCGTGGCGGGTGGGTTGGCCCATGCGCGGCGGAAGCTAGCTGCGTTTTGCCGAGGCACAAAGACTTTTGCCGGACCGTGCGGGCACTCGGTGAGCGGCGGGATTTCCTAAGTTATTACCTGCAAAGCCTTGTGGGATTCAAAGTTGCGCGGCCCGTTTTGTGCAACGAGAAGCCCCGCTCGGCAGCACAACTCCCGCACTCAATTCCTGGCAGGCATGAAGCGGCTGATTCTCTGGACCAATCTCCTGGCCCTTGCCGCGTGCGCGCGTGCAATTCCGCCAGCACCTCACGGCATCGCTCCCGTCTCCGCCATTCCCGGTGTGCGCGCCCCCTATCTGGAGCGAGCCGCCCCGCGCGAGATCGCCGCGGATTCGAGCGTCAACGATATCGCTGATGCGCAGCCGGATGCCGCAGACGTTCCCGAGTTCCTCCCGGACGACGTCCGATGGGACATCGACGTCAGGAGCTTCGCCAATCATCCCCGGGTGCAGTACTACCTGAACTACTTCCAGGGCATCTCCCGCACCGGCCTGAGTGTCTTTCTGGCCCGGGGGGCCCGCTACGAGTCCATGATCCGCCGGCGGTTCGAGGAGGAAGGTCTCCCCGCCGACCTGGGATATCTCGCGTTGATCGAAAGCGGCTACTCCAATGAGGCGGTGAGCCGCTCACACGCGGTGGGGATGTGGCAGTTCATGAAGGGAACTGCTCGGGGCTACGGCATGCGGGTAGACACCTGGGTGGACGAGCGCCGGGACCCGGTAAAAGCCACCGAGGCGGCAGCCCGGTATCTGCATCATCTGCGGGACCGCTTCGGCTCCTTGTACCTGGCCGCAGCGGCCTATAACGCCGGCGCGGGCAAACTGTCGCGCAGCCTGGGGAAGCTTCAGTGGGAAGCCTCGGCGGACAGCAGCGACGCCGAGGGCGAGGCCTTGGAGGAAGACGACTCCGATGCGGAGGCCGCCGCGGATGAAGTTGAGAGCACCCTGGACAGCACCGATGTCACGAGCGATGCGGCCTTCTTCCGGTTGGCCGGCACCGACCTCCTGACCACGGAGACTCAGGACTACGTCCCCAAACTGATCGCCGCTGCCGTGGTCGCCAAGCAGCCGGAGCGCTACGGCATTGCTCCGTCTGAAGTGGCGCCCTTTGCCTACGACTCAGTGGTTGTCAATGGGGTGACTGGGCTGGACGTGATTGCCCGCCTCGCCGAGGCAAGCCCTGAGGAGATCCGGGACCTGAATCCGCAGTATCTCCGGTTCGCGACGCCTCCCCACACCCACTCGGTAGTTCGGGTGCCGCCCGGCGCCGGTGAGAACGTGGCGGAAGCCTACGAGAAACTGCCTGCTTCCCAGCGGGTCCACTTTCTGACTCACGTGGTGCGCGGGGGCGAGCGACTGAGCACCATCGCGGCGCGGTACCACCTTCCGGTGGCCGAGGTTCGCGGCGCAAACCCCAGAGCGCGTACCGCCCCGCTGAAGAGTGGTACCCGGTTGGTCATCCCCACGGTTGCCGTCCCGTCGGCGCTGGCCATGCGGGCGGTGAATGGCCCCGCGTTCAGCCAGCATCACGCTCGCATCGCTACCCACCGGTCCGCTCGGGCGAGACCCTGATCGGGATTGCCCGGCGCTACCGGGTGTCGCTTCGCGCGCTG